>NZ_WWKH01000644.1:0-2466 GCF_009865595.1 Streptomyces sp. SID1328
ACCGGCTCGGGCGCGGTGCGCGGCGGGGTGCGGTGGGCGTCGGCGCGGGTGATCAGCACATCGCCCTGGGCGGACTCGGCGGCGGGCGCGTAGCCCAGCGAGCGCAGGCCCTCCAGCAGGGTCGCCGGGTCGCAGGGCGCGGCCAGCACGGTCGGGGCGAGGCGGCGCAGCCGCAGGGCGGCGGCCCGCTTGTCGGCGATGATCTCGTTCAGCACGGAGTCGTCGTCGCAGCGGACGTACGCCGAGGCGACGCCCACCCGGAGGTGCCCGTGCCTGCGGGCCACGTCGTCGATGAGATACGTGAGCGGCTGCGGTACCGGGGTGCGGGAGTGCTGGGCGAGGAAGGCGTGCAGGTCGGCGGCGGTCTGCCCGGCGTCCAGGGCCCGGCGGACGGAGGCGGGGGTGAACCGGTACACGGTCGCGCCGCCCTTGGACTCCACGTCCGCGAGCACCCCGAGCATCTCGGCCAGGGGGCGCAGCAGCGGGCCGGGGGCCACCGCGGTCAGGTCGGCCTGGAGCAGGACGTGGTCCAGGGGTTCGGGCAGGAGGGGTGCGAGGAGACCGGCGGCGACGGCCGTGTGCTGTCCGACGGAGGAGAGGGGGGTGTCGTCCGGCTCGGGGGCCGCGCCCAGCAGGGCCCGGCCGTGGCTGGAGAGGGCACCCCGGCCGGTGACGCCGAGGAGTTCCGCCTCGCTCAGCGTCCAGCGGGCCAGGCGGACACGGAGGTCCTCGGTGCCGTCGCGCTGAGGGGCGCGCACGGGGCGTTCCCAGGTCAGCCGGGTCAGCACCGCCTCCGGCGCCGGTGCCACCCCGGCGGGGAGGCCGGCCAGCAGGGTCAGCACCCGGCGCCGTACCTCGGGGGCGGCCGAGCGGTCCAGGCCCGGACCGAGGGCGGACAGGGCACGGTCCTTGATGTCCCGGCCGCCGATCAGCCCGGCGGTGCGGCTCGCGGCGAGCCAAGCGGCGGCGAGGCGGCCCCAGCGCTCGGCGACGGGGCGTTCCAGCCAGGTGTCGTAGGCGGGGGTGGGGGCGTACCGCTCGTCGGCCGCGCCGTCCGAGGCGAGCAGGCCGGCGGCGTAGGCCAGCTCGATCCAGAACGCGGCGAGCGGTTCGGGCGCGTCGAGGGCTACGGCGGTCCGCTTCAGGTCGCGCACGCTGAGCCCGCCCGCCCGGAGCACGGCCGGACCCCCCTGGTCCCAGTGCTTCAGCAGCTCCTCGATCGTGGCGAGCGCGGTGTACGCCTGCCCGGCGGCCGTCGCGTCCACGATCCGAGGCTCATGGGCCACGGACGGTTCCACGGCGGGCGGCACCGGCTCGGGCACCCGGTGCGCCCGGCCCCCGCGCAGATGCAGCGCGACCTCGCGGGGCAGTACGACGGTGCCGGGCGCGGTCGGCAGCAGCAGGCCCCGGTCGAGCAGCCAGCGCAGATGCGCGGCGGGCTCGGCGGTGACCTGGCCGTACGGCGGGCCCCACATCAGCCGGGTCAGCACCTCGCGGGCGGCCTCCGGGGCCCCGGCGAGCAGCGCGTCCATCCGCTTCCGGTCGGCGAACAGGGCGGTGAGCGCGGCGACGGCGGAGACCGGGTCGTGCGTGGAGGGCAGCCCCGCCGTGTTGACGATCTGCTGCACCCGCCCCGGCGACATGCCCGACGTCGCCTCCCGCACGGTCGGGCCGAGCCCGGTGGGGGAGGGATGCTGGGCGGAGGGCGCGAGGAGTTCGCGGGCGGTGCGGACCAGGTGCAGCCGGTCGTCGTCGCCCCAGATCAGCGCCTGCCTGCGCAGCGCGGCGACGGTGGCGGGGAGGGCCTCGGTGACGGCCGGGTCGCCGTCGTCACCGGCCAGCAGCCCGTGCAGCGTGTCGTAGGTCACCGGGTCCGGGGCGACGGCCAGCGCCTGCGCGGTCTGCAGGGCGAACCGGTCCAGGTGCTCCAGCGCGCGCAGCACCGAGGCGCGGGTGCCCGCGCGGGTGGCGAGCTGGGTGAGATCGGTGGGGACGGGCGCGACGAGGTCGGGTCGGTCGCGCAGCAGCGCGGCCAGCGAGGCGTCGTCCCGCGCGCGGAGTGCCTCCGCGAGGGACCGGGGGGCTGAGGATGCCTCGGGGCTCATCTGACCCACGTTAGCGGCTGGGGCAAGCGGCGGCCGAGGGTCCCGGAGGGCCGCTCCGCCCGCGTGGGCCGATTGGTGGCGGTCTGCGCTACCTTCCTCCACGGGGTTCCACCGCCGTCGCCCCGGAGGGGTTTTCCGTTGGGGATCGAGAGCGACCAGGTCGTCTACGAGTATCTGAGCCGTGTCGGGGACGTGGCACAGCAGCGGCAGTTGCCGTCGTCCACGCGCATGCGGCTGGTGTCCGAGCTGCGCAACGAGATCGACCGGCACCGGGCCCGCGCGACGGTGGACAGCCCGGCCGCCGTGCGCCGCATCCTGGACCAGCTCGGCAGCCCGGACGACGTGGTGCGGTCGGCGGGCG
>NZ_WWKH01000645.1:0-4348 GCF_009865595.1 Streptomyces sp. SID1328
CGTCGCCTTCGGCGACATGCCGAACGACATCCCGATGTTCCAGTGGGCGGCCCACGGCGTCGCCATGGCCGGCGCCCACCCGGAACTGAAGGCGGTGGCCGACGAGGTGACCCTCTCCAACGAGGACGACGGGGTGGCCGTCGTCCTGGAGCGCCTGTTCACCCCCTGACGCCGACGGCCCCCGTCGCACGCGCGAGGCGTGCGACGGGGGCCCGGTGCACAGTGATCGTGCGGGCGGCTCAGTACGGGCCGTTGACGTTGTCGATCGAACCGTAGCGGTGGTACGCGTAGTTGCAGGCGGCGGTGATGTTGGCGACCGGGTCGTACGGGTCGAAGGACGTGCCGGCGACGTGGTACGTACGGAAGGTCGGGTCGATCACCTGGAGCAGGCCCTTGGACGGGGTGCCGTTGATGGCGTTGATGTCCCAGTTGTTGATGGCCAGCGGGTTGCCCGAGGACTCGCGCATCACGTTGCGGTGGATGCCGTTGTAGGTGCCCGGGATGCCCTTCTCGGCCATGATCGCCAGGGACTGGCGGATCCAGCCGTCGAGGTTGTTCGGGTACACGGCGGAGGCGGCGGCGGGCTTGGCGGCCGGGGCGGCGGAGGCGCTGGTGGCGCCGATGAGGGGGAGTGCGAACATCGCGGCACCGGTACCGGCGACGGCGAGCGTGCGGACGAGGCGCTTGGTGCGGGCACGGCGCGGCTGAGCAGCAGCAGACATGTCGGTGTTTCCTCTCCGTCGCCTGCGAGGTGAGCTGTCGGGTTCGGGCGGGGAGGTGCCCGGCCGCGTCGTCCCCGGTGCCCGTCGGACACCGGGGACGATGACGGCTTCACCCCGAGCCGTCCCGGCGCGACATGCGTCGCGCCGGTCCGGCGGCTTACCTGGGTCCCCCGCTCCTGCCGTACGAATGAGTTCGTGAGTGGGTGTGCCAGGCGCGGCAGGATTCGGCGTTCGCCTGACAGGGCGGGAACGTATGCGACCGCACATGTCCGGAACAAGTACTGGATTCACCCAACGCGCCAGTTGACCTTGGTCTGTCCCAAATGGCCCACTTGATCCTTTGCGCCCGCCAATCCTCAACTTCCGTACCGCACACGGTAAGAAGGGGGTGAGAGGGGGGTCTGACGGGGTACGTGCGACGAGGTGGTCCGCGTGAGCCAACTCACGGAATCGCAAAATACGCAAAATCAGACATGGGGGATTATGTGGATTTGGGCCGTCTGTGGGTATTAGGGAGTGTCGGTCCCCCGCAGGCGGAACCTCTCGCACTCTCCCGTTCGTTGGCCCGGTGTGACCCCCGGAGTGTCGGATCGTCCGACCGACTCCCCCTATACCGACCGTTGTCCACCCATTCGGTACATGCCGGACGAAATCCGATACCTCACGAGCTGGACCGGTGGGTGCGATCGGTGATCGAAAGAGGACCGGATACGCTGACTTGACTGATGGCAGCGACCTATCGACAAGCCGTGAAGTCGCCAGCAGACACCAGCAGACAGGAGAACCTCGTGACCGTCGTCGGGCCGTTCGGGCTGAGCGTGCGGGACCAGGCACTGGAAGCCGATGTCCAGGCCGGACTGGCGGCTGTCGAGGAGGGCCTGCTAGAGGCCACCAAGAGCGACGTCCCCTTCATCACCGGGTCCGCCCAGCACCTGGTGCGGGCCGGCGGCAAGCGGTTCCGTCCGCTGCTCGTGCTGCTGTCCGCCCAGTTCGGCGACGGGCACGCCCCGCGCGTCATCCCCTCGGCCGTCGTCGTCGAGCTGACCCACCTGGCCACGCTCTACCACGACGACGTCATGGACGAGGCGGCCGTGCGGCGCGGCGTGGCCAGCGCCAACACCCGCTGGGGCAACTCGGTCGCGGTGCTCACCGGCGACTTCCTCTTCGCCCGCGCGACGCAGATACTCGCCGATCTCGGCCCCGAGGCCGTCCGGGTGCAGGCCCTCGCCTTCGAGCGCCTCGTCACCGGCCAGATAATGGAGACCGCGGGTCCCCAGGACGGCCGCGACCCGGTCGAGCACTACCTCGACGTGCTCTCCGGCAAGACGGGCTCGCTGGTCGCCGTGTCCTGCCGGTTCGGCGCCATGATGTCCGGCGCCGACGAGAGCGTGGTCGACGTGCTCACCCAGTACGGCGAGCGGCTCGGCGTCGCCTTCCAGCTGGCCGACGACGTGCTGGACATCGCCTCCGACTCCGACGAGTCCGGCAAGACCCCCGGCACCGATCTGCGCGAGGGCGTGCCCACGCTGCCCGTGCTCCGGCTGCGCGAGCGCGCCGCCCGGCTCGGCGAGCCCGCCGACCTCGCGCTGTGCGAGCTGCTGGACTCCGACCTCAGCGACGACGCCCGGCTCGCCGAGGCGCTCACCGCCCTGCGCGCCCACCCCGCGCTGGACCAGGCCCGCCGCGACGCGGTCCGGTACGCGGAGGAGGCCCGCGCGGCCCTCGCCCCGCTGAAGGACTGCACCGCCAAGTCGGCCCTGATCCAACTGTGCGACGCCGTGGTGTACCGGGCGGGCTAGGGCCTGCCTGAGGAGGCCCTGGCGCGTGCGGGCGCTCGTGCGACCCCTACGGGTCGGTGCGGGCGCCCGGTCCGTACGTCATACCGCAGGTGTACGCCGAGTTGGCTCCGTGGGCTGACGCCCGAGGACTGCCGAATTGGTGTGATGGGAACCAGGGAAACCACCACTCCTCACCGATCCGGGTGAGAATGGCGGCTCAGGTGGAACCCATAGAGCGCAGCCGCCGCCGACGACGGAGGTAAGGCAGACATGGCACCGTACGAATCCGACCACGCGACCGGTACCGGCCCCGACGAGGACCCGCGTACCGGACGCCGCAAGGCCGCCCGGTACGTCGTGCCCGTCGCGGTGGTGGGTGTCGCGGCCGCCACCATCGGGCTGGTCCCGGCGCTCGCCGCCTCCGGCGACCCGGACCTGCCGAAGATCACCGCGCAGCAGCTCGTCGAGAAGATCGCCAAGTCCGACGTCCAGCGGATGTCCGGCACCGTGAAGATCAGCACCGACCTCGGCCTGCCCGACCTCGGCAGCCTCCAGGACGGCATGGGCTCCGGCCACGAGGACTCCTCCGCCGACCCGCGGACCAGGCTCACCGAGCTGGCGTCCGGCACCCACACCCTGCGCGTGGCCGCCGACGGCCCCGAGAAGCAGAAGGTCTCGCTGCTGGAGCGCGACGCCGAGTACAGCCTCATCCACAACGACAAGGACGTGTGGGGCTACGACAGCGCGAGCAACGAGGTCTTCCACACGACCGCCCAGCACACCGGCGAGCAGCGCGAGCACCGGCCGGGCGCCACGCCCGACGACTTCGCCGAGGAGGCGCTGAAGTCGGTCGACTCCACCACCTCGGTCACCGTCGACGGCACCGCCCGCATCGCAGGCCGGGACGCCTACCAGCTCGTGATCAAGCCCAGGCAGTCCGGTTCCACCGTCCGGGACGTCACCATAGGCGTCGACGCCAGGACCGGCCTGCCGCTGAAGTTCACCCTCACCCCGAAGAGCGGCGGCGCCCCCGTCCTCGACGCGGGCTTCACCAAGGTCTCCTTCGCCGCCCCGCCCGCCTCCACCTTCGACTTCCGCCCGCCCAAGGGCGCGAAGGTGACCGAGGAGAAGCCGGGCAAGGACGAGCACGCCCCCGACTTCGGCGGGCAGTTCGCGCCCGGCGATCTGAGCGGGGCCGACACCATCGGCGAGGGCTGGACCACCATCGCCAAGTTCGACACCGGCGCCAAGGGGGACAAGACGTCCCAGCAGGGTGGCGCGATGGGCGGCTTCCTCGGTTCGCTGGGCGACCAGGTCTCCGGCGACTTCGGCAAGGGCACCGTCTTCTCCACCCGCCTGGTCAACGCCCTGATCACCGACGACGGCAAGGTCTACGCGGGCGCGGTCACCAAGGACGCCCTGGTCAAGGCGGCCGACGCGGACAAGTAACCCGCCCGACACGCGAGGGGGCCCGATGGAGCCGACGTCCGTCACCGGGGAAGAGGCGGCACCCGTCATCGCCACGCGCGGCCTCACCAAGCGGTACCGGGGCGGACAGCTCGCCGTGGACGGTCTGGACCTGACCGTCCCGGCGGGCAGCGTCTTCGGCTTCCTCGGCCCCAACGGCTCCGGCAAGACCACCACCATCCGCATGCTGATGGGCCTGATCGAACCGACCTCGGGCACCGCGCACGTCCTGGGCCGCCCCATGCCGGGCGCCACGCGTGCCGTACTGCCCGAGGTCGGCGCCCTCATCGAGGGCCCCGCGCTCTACGGCTTCCTCTCCGGCCGGGACAACCTGCTGCGCTACGACTCCGCCGACCCGGCCGCCGACCCCCGCACCCGGCG
>NZ_WWKH01000066.1:0-3388 GCF_009865595.1 Streptomyces sp. SID1328
GCAGCGCGTCGCCATCGCCCGCGCGCTCGCCGCCGAGAACCCGCTGCTGCTGCTCGACGAACCCTTCGCGGCGCTGGACGCGCTCACCCGTGAACGGCTCCAGGAGGACGTGCGCCGGATGGCCGCACAGGCAGGGCGCACCACGGTGTTCGTGACGCACTCGGCCGAGGAGGCCGTGTTCCTCGGCTCCCGCATCGTGGTGCTGACCAAGAGCCCGGGGACCGTCGCGCTCGACCTGCCGGTCACCCTGCCGCGCGGTGAGGTGGACGCCGAAGAGCTGCGTGGCTCACCGGAGTTCGGGGAACTGCGCGCCGAGGTCGCGCACGCCGTGAAGAGCGCCGCCGCGGCCTGACCGTCGTACCGCGACAGGAAACCAGGTCCCAGGACGGGGCCGTACCGGAAAGGACACCCGTATGAGCATCCTCAGCGACCGGCCCGCGGCGACGCGGCTGCCGCTCACCGAGCTGGGCCCCAACATCGGCGCCGAGATCGACGGCATAGAGCTGGCGCACCTGGACGACGACGGCGTGCTCGCGCTGCGCGAGGCCCTGGTGCGCCACAAGGTCCTCTTCGTGCGGGGACAGCACCTGCTCGACGACGCGGGGCAGATCGAGCTGGGCCGGCGGCTCGGTGAGGTCACGGCCGGGCACCCGGTGCACGACTCCGGCGACGTGCCGCCCGAGGTGTACTCGCTGGACAGCCAGGACAACGGCTTCGCCGACGTGTGGCACACCGACGTCACCTTCGTCGCCCGCCCGCCCGCCATCTCCGTGCTGCGCGCGGTGGTGCTGCCGCCCACCGGGGGCGACACCAACTGGGCCGACAGCCAGGCCGCGTACGAGTCGCTGTCGCCGGGGCTGCGGGCGCACATCGACACCCTCACCGCCGTGCACGACGGCTCCCGCGAGTTCGGCTACTACCTCGCCCAGCGCCGGCAGGGGAAGGGCAACCTGTGGGAGGGCGAGGTGTTCACCCAGCTCACGCCGGTGGAACACCCGGTGGTACGGGTGCACCCGGAGAGCGGGCGCAAGGGGCTGTTCGTGAACCCCGGCTTCACCTCGCACATCGTCGGCGTCTCCGAGCACGAGAGCCGGGGCCTGCTGGACATTCTCTACGCACACCTCACCAAGCCGGAACATGTGGTCCGGCACCGGTGGCAGCCGGGTGACGTGGCCCTGTGGGACAACCGCAGCACTTCGCACTACGCCAACCGCGACTACGGCGACCAGCACCGGGTAATGCACCGGATCACCCTGCGCGGCGACATCCCCGCGGGGCCGCAGGCGTGAGTACGGAGGGGCTGCCCGGTCATCGTCCGGGCAGCCCCCTCGTACATCAGCCCCCGACCCGGGCGCAGTCGACCGGACCCGGTACGTACGGCTCCGACGGCTCGGCGTCCAGCGCCCGCAGCACCGCCCTGGCCACCGTGTCGTTCTGCCGGAAGGCGGGCGCGTCGGTGCGGGGGCGGGCGAAGGCGGCGATGGCCCGGCTGTCGGTCGGGGCGCCCAGGGCGATCCGGCGCGGGTGCGGCCGGCCCAGGCCCGGGTCGATCAGATGGCCGTCGGCGGGGGAGACGGTGATCCGGCCGGACCGGTGCCGGTGCGTGCCGTCGGCCACCACCTCCTCCGCCAGCGCGCCGGTGCGGTGCAGGTGCCGCAGCAGCGGGTCCTCGGTGCGGTCCAGGTTCGGACCCGGCAGATACGCCTCGATCAGGGCGGTCGCGTGCACCGTGTGCCCCGGCACCGTGGGACTCGTCGCCGTGAAGGTGCCGGTGGCCTCGTCCGTGCCGACCCTTGTGCCGGCGCCGAGGAAGCGCACCACACCGGCGCGGGACAGCGCGTCCAGCTCCCGCAGCCGGAAGCCGGGCGGCCCGGAGGCGAGGAAGCTGAAGAACCCGTGCCACCAGCCGTCCAGCCCGTCCGCCAGCGAGCGTGCCGTCAGCCGTCCGGAGGCCACCAGCGCGGGCAGTTGGCCGTATATCGAGAGCAGCGCGAGGAACGCGCCGAGGTCGGCGCTGTGCTCCGGGTCCTCGCGGCGGGCCAGATCCTCGCGGACGTAGGCGCGCAGGTGCTCCTGGAAGGCGTCCGGGGTGTCGAAGACGAGACCATCCAGCGGCCGGTCCAGCGCCTCGAAGTCCAGCCGGTCGGCCGGGTCGGGTACGGCGGTGGCGACCAGCCCGGCCAACCGGGCCGAGTACCAGCCGAATCGGTCGTAGGCGGCCAGGAACTCCGGCCAGGGCATGGCCGTGCGCTCGGGGTGGGCGTGGAACAGCTCGTGGTAGTGGCCGAACCCGATCTCCTTGGCCATCAGCGGCCACACGTCGCGCCGCAGGTCCAGCGGACCGCCCCCGGCGGCCAGCGCGTCGACCGCCTCCGGGCCGAAGTACCGGGGGAGCGGCGGCCGGGGTCCCCGCAGCTGGTAGCCGGTCTTGGCGTGGTACGGCACCCCGCGCCGCGAGCCGACGTGCAGTACGGGTTCGCGGCCGGAGGGCAGGTAGGTCAGTGTGCCGTCCGGCTCGGTCCGGTAGGCGCCGCCCCGGCCCTCCGTGAGCAGCACCATCAGGTCGACGAACGCAAGCCCGAAGCCGCGCAGTACGACGTCCTCGCCGGGGCGCAGTCCCGACAGGTCGGCGTCGGCGGAGAAGGCGGGCGGCAGATGGAAGCGCCCGTGCCGCCGGGCGAAGTCCGCGTGAACCCGGTGCGCCGGGGCGGGACTTGAGCCCAGATGCCCCTGGGTCAGTATCACCAGGTCGGCGCGGAGCGGATCGCTGCGGCCGGCCAGCCGGACCTCCTGGGGGCCGTCGGCCGGGCCGGTGACCGAGGTCGCGGTGGTGCGGTGCCACTCGACGGTCACCGAGGGCGGCAGATCGGCCAGCGCCCGGCGGAAAACCCAGTCCAGATAGGCGCTCTGGGCACGACGGGTCGGGAAGTCGGCCGGGCCCAGGGCGCGGAGCTCGGCGAGCACCTCCGGGTCGGCCGGTTCCGCGTACGGGGTGAAGCGCGGGCCGTCCGGGACGGCGAACTGGGCCGCCCACTCGGCAAGCGAGGGGCCGGGGCGCACCGGGCCGTCCACGGTGGAGGTCTCGTCGGTGAACATGGTGACGTCCTCGGCCATGGAGTTCATCCGCAGCAGCGGCGACTGCTCGTGCCGCCAGACCCGGCCCGGACCGGGTGGGTGCGGGTCCACCAGATGGACATGCAACTCATTTCCCCCGGACCAGAGTTCGGGCGCGCTGGCGCCGATGCGCTCCAGCAGCCCGGTGGCGCGCGGTCCCGCGCCGACGATCACCAGGGTGCGCGTGCTCACCGGTCACCGCCGAGGGAGGCGCGGCGGGTCCGGGCGCGCAGCACGGTCAGCCAGGGGCCGAGCCGGGCGAGCGGACTGGGCG
>NZ_WWKH01000646.1:0-2371 GCF_009865595.1 Streptomyces sp. SID1328
TCCTGGCGGCGGCCGGTGATGAAGACGTGCGCGCCCTCCTCGGCGAACCGCTTGGCGGTCGCCAGGCCGATCCCACTGTTGCCGCCGGTGACGACGGCCGTCTTTCCTTCGAGCTTTCCCACCGGATCCTCCATTCACTGCAGGCCGGCATCGCCGCGCCTGGATGTAACAACTTACATTACATCCAGGGTGGGAAGTCGGGGCGGACAACCGGTCGCGCGGGTGGTCACCCCTCGATGAAGGAGAGGATCTCCGGGTTGAGGACGTCCGGGTGGAGCGACAGCATTCCGTGGGGCCACCCCTCGTAGCTCTTGAGCGTCGCGTTCTTCAGCAGCGCGGCGGACTTCGGCGCGGAGTCCTCGTAGGGCACGATTTGGTCGTCGGTACCGTGCAGGACGAGCACCGGGACGTCGATGCTCTTGAGGTCCTCGGTGAAGTCGGTCTCGGAGAACGCCTTGATGCATTCGTAGTGCGCGTTCGCCGCCCCCCTCATCCCCTGCCACCACCAGCGGTCGATGAGCCCCTGGACGACCTCGGCGCCGGGCCGGTTGAAGCCGTAGAACGGGCCCGCGGGGACGTCGATGTAGAACTGCGCGCGGTTGGCGGCGAGCGCGTCGCGCAGCTCGTCGAAGGCCTCGACCGGGGTGCCCTCGGGGTTGCTGTCCTTCTTGACCATGACCGGGGGCACCGCGTTGGAGATGACCGCCTTGGACACCCGGCCCGGCCTGGCCCGCGCCACGTAGCGGACCACCTCGCCGCCCCCGGTGGAGTGCCCGATGTGCACCGCGTCCTTCAGATCCAGCGCGTCGGTGAGGGCGGCCACGTCGGCGGCGTAGGTGTCCATCTCGTGCCCGGCCGAAGGCTGGCTGGAGCGTCCGTGACCGCGGCGGTCGTGGGCGATGACGCGATAACCCTTGGACAGGAAGTACAGCAACTGGTTGTCCCAGTCCTCGTGGCTCAAGGGCCACCCGTGGTGGAAGACGATCGGCCGGGCGTCCCGGGGGCCCCAGTCGACGTAGAAGATGCTGGTGCCGTCAGACGTGGTCACTGTGCCCATGGCTGATACCTCCGGCCCCCCGGAAACGTGTCGGCCCGCGTTTCTGCCACGCTACGCGCGCGCCGGCAGGGGTGCATGTCAGCGCTCGCGGGCCAGCGGGTGGCAGAGCAACGGCCGGGGTCGCCACCCCCCACAGGAGAGACCCCGGCCGTTGCGTGGTGCGGACCGCGGGCGGTCCGTCATGTTGTTCTGCGTCATGGCCGCGTCATATGTCACACCTGGGCGTGTCACGAGTCAGTTGCATCTTCCACAGACATGGACGAGCAGCGGTTTCAGGCCGTAACGTGCCTTTCGCGCCGACCGAGTGACGGGCGTAAAGGGAGTGCGGTGCAGGGGGACGACGCGGAGTTGACGGCCGCGGTGCGCGCGGCTCAGGCGGGGGACGAGACCGCGTTCCGTACGGTGTACCGCGCGGTGCATCCACGGCTGCTCGGCTATGTGCGCACGCTGGTGGGCGACTTGGACGCCGAGGACGTCGCGTCCGAGGCGTGGCTCCAGATCGCGCGTGACCTCGGCCGGTTCAGCGGCGACGCCGACCGCTTCCGTGGCTGGGCCGCGCGGATAGCCCGCAACCGCGCCCTGGACCACATACGGATGCGCGGCCGTCGCCCCCTGATAGGCGGCGACGAGACCGAACTGACCGGCAGGGCGGCCGAGTCGGACACCGCCGGTGAGGCCATCGAGGCCCTGACCACCGACGGCACCCTCTCCCTCATCGCCCGGCTCCCGCAGGACCAGGCCGAGGCCGTCGTGCTGCGCGTGGTGGTCGGGCTCGACGCCAAGACCGCC
Source organism: Streptomyces sp. SID1328 (assembly GCF_009865595.1). Classification (NCBI taxonomy): domain Bacteria; kingdom Bacillati; phylum Actinomycetota; class Actinomycetes; order Kitasatosporales; family Streptomycetaceae; genus Streptomyces; species Streptomyces sp. SID1328. Next base: position 1,847 of record NZ_WWKH01000646.1, read on the forward strand.
GCCGAGACGCTCGGCAAGCGCGCGGGCGCCGTCCGTACCGCCGCGCACCGGGGGCTGAAGCGGCTGGCCGAACTCCTCGGCGCCGATCCGGAATCGACGGGAGGGCTCGACGCGCTCCCGCCCCAGCGAACGCCGCGCCGTGGCGCGGCGCGGTCCGCGAGTGTGACGCATACGCGTACGCGGACGCAGAAGGACATGTGATGGCCGACGAGCACGACAAGTGGCTGGACGGTGAGACGTCGGAACGTCTTTTGCGCGGTGAGCCGTTGGAAGCCGTCGACGCCGACGCGCGCGTCCCCGCCGACCGGCTCGCCGCACTGCTCGGCGCCCTGGCCGCCCAGGGCGCGCCCGCGCTCGGTGAACTCCCCGGAGAAAAGGCCGCGTTGGCCGCGTTCCGGGACGCCCGGGCGACCGTGCCCGCCGAGAGCGCCTACGGGTACGGCGACGCCGGCCTCGTCCGCATCGGCGCCCCCGCACCCCGTACCCGCCGCTCCCGCTGGGGCCGGCCCGTCCGGCTCGGCCTCG
>NZ_WWKH01000647.1:0-2305 GCF_009865595.1 Streptomyces sp. SID1328
CCGGACGCGGACGCCGCCGACTGCGCGCGGGCCGTCGCCGCCGGGGACCCGGACGCGGCCCGCGTCTGGACCGAGGCGGTGGACGCGCTCGCGGACGGCCTCGTCACCGCGCTCACCCTGCTCGACCCCGGCACACTGATCGTCGGCGGCGGGCTCGCCGAGGCCGGTGACGTGCTGTTCCGGCCGCTCGGCGCGGCGATCGAGCGCCGGATCACCTTCCAGGGCGCGCCCGTCCTCGTCCCGGCCGCGCTCGGCGACGGCGCCGGCTGCCTGGGCGCGGCGCTGCTCGCCCGGGACCTGCTCCAGCACATCCCCCAGACCACGGAGGTAAGCACCTGATGGCCGACAACAGCGCACGCCCGCTGGTGCTCACCGGCGGCACCGTGGTGCTGCCCACCGGCGAGGTGCCCGGCGGGCGGGTCGCCGTCGACGGCCGCCGGATCGCGGAGCGCGCGCCCGAGGGCGCCGACGTGCTCGACGTGACCGGCCACTGGGTGGTCCCCGGCTTCGTGGACCTGCACAACCACGGCGGCGGCGGAGCGGCCTTCTCCGGCGGCGCCGAGGACGCGCTCACCGCCGTCCGCACGCACCGCGAGCACGGCACGACCACGCTGGTCGCCTCCACCGTCACCGAGGACCTGGACGTACTGGCCCGCCAGACCGGGATGCTGGCCGAACTGGCCGAGCAGGGCGACATCGCGGGCGTCCACTTCGAGGGGCCGTTCATCTCCCCGTGCCGCAAGGGCGCGCACTCCGAGGCGCTGCTGCGCGACCCGGACCCGGCCGAGGTCCGCAAGCTGGTCGACGCAGCGCGCGGCCACGCGAAGATGGTCACCCTCGCCACCGAGCTGCCGGGCGGCCTGGACTCCGTACGCCTCCTCGCCGAGCAGGGCGTGATCGCGGCCGTCGGGCACACCGACGCGAGCTACGAGCAGACGGTCGCCGCCGTCGACGCGGGCGCCACCGTCGCCACCCATCTCTTCAACGCGATGCCCCCCATCGGCCACCGCGACCCCGGCCCGATCACCGCGCTGCTGGAGGACGGCCGGGTCACCGTCGAGCTGATCAACGACGGCACCCATCTGCACCCGGCCGCGCTGCAGTTGGCGTTCCACCACGCGGGCGCCGGCCGCGTCGCCTTCATCACCGACGCGATGGACGCGGCGGGCTCCGGCGACGGCCGCTATCTGCTCGGCCCGCTGGAGGTCGAGGTGCGCGACGGCGTGGCCCGGCTGGTGGAGGGCGGCTCGATCGCGGGCTCCACGCTGACCCTGGACCGCGCCTTCCGGCGGGCGGTCACCGTGGACCGCATCCCGGTCACGGACGTGGTCAAGGCGCTGTCGGCCAACCCGGCCCGGCTGCTCGGCATGGCGGACCGGGTCGGCTCGCTGGAGCCCGGCAAGGACGCCGACCTCGTGCTGCTGGACGGCGACTTCGCGCTCAAGGGCGTCATGCGCCGGGGCGAATGGGTGATCACGCCCCAACTGCCCTGATCCGTACCTGGCTTCATCAGACGGCGTCCGTCCCTCAACTGGGCCGGACGCCGTCTCTTTGGCATGATCGGGGCCCCGGAAACCGAGGCGTACGGACCATCGAGGGAGGTCGGACCGGGTGATCCTGACGGTCACGCTGAACACCGCTCTCGACATCACGTACCGCGTGACGTCCTTGCGACCGCACGCCGAGCACCGGGTGTCGGAGGTCGTGGAGCGGCCCGGCGGCAAGGGCGTCAACGTGGCCCGCGTGCTCGCCGCGCTCGGGTACGCGGTGACGGTCACCGGTTTCGCGGGCGGCCCGACCGGCCAGGTGCTGCGCGAGCGGCTCGCAACCGCGCCGGGGATCACCGACGCGCTGGTGCCGGTCACCGGCCCGACCCGCCGCACGGTCGCCGTGGTGGACGAACTCACCGGCGACACCACCCAGTTGAACGAGCCCGGTCCGCACATCGGCGCCGCCGAATGGGCCGCTTTCCTGCGCGCCTACGACACTCTCCTCGCGGACGCCCGGGCGGTCGCCCTCTGCGGCAGCCTGCCACCGGGCGTGCCGGTGGGCGCATACGCGGGGCTGATACGGGTGGCCCGGTCGGCCGGGGTGCCGGTGCTGCTGGACACCGGCGGGGAGCCGCTGCGGCGCGGGATCGCCGCCCGGCCCGACATCGTCAAGCCCAACGCGGCGGAACTGGCCGAACTCACCGGCTCCCACGAGCCGGCCCGCGCCACCCGCGACGCCCGCCGCCGGGGCGCCCGGTCGGTGGTCGCCTCCCTGGGCCCGGACGGTCTGCTGGCCGCGACCCCCGAGGGCCACT
>NZ_WWKH01000648.1:0-2495 GCF_009865595.1 Streptomyces sp. SID1328
CGGGGACGCCGGGGCATCCGGGTCACCCCGGCGGGCCCGGGCACCCTGGTCACCACGGGGACTGCCCGCCCGGACACCATGGGCACCACCCCGGCCACCCTGGGAACCCCGGTACGCCGGGCAATCCCGGTACGCCCGGCAACCCCGGCACTCCTGGGAACCCCGGTACACCCGGCCACCCTGGGAACCCCGGAACTCCGGGCAGCCCCGGTCAGCCGAGCAACCCCGGCACTCCGGACCGGCCGAGCACCCCCAGCACGCCCGCCACCCCGTCCACCGGCGGTGGCCACACCCCGCGGGGGGCCTCGCAGGCCGGCTACGGCCACGCCTCGGGCGGGCAGCTCGCGCACACCGGTGACGACCTGCCCCTCGGCCTCGCGCTGTCGGCCGGCGCGGGCGCGATCCTCGCGGGCGCGGTCCTGTACCGCAAGGCGCGCAACGCGGCCTGACCCGACGGCCACCCGTACGAACGGGCCACCCGTAAGACGGAGCGGGCCCCTGCCGCAGGACGGCGGGGCCCGCTTCCGGTCATGTGCTCCCGCTCACCACGTGGCCCGCACCTGGCGGATGATCCGCCGGCGCAACCGCACCCTGCGGCTGCCGTCGCGCATGAGGCTCAGTCGGTCCAACTCCCAGTGTCCGTACTCGGCATGGTCCGTGAGTAGACGCGTCGCCTCCTTGCGGGACACCCCGCGGGGGACGTACACGTCGGCAAATTCGTATTCCGGCATCGCATCTATTGTGCGGGCTGGTGCCCGGTACGGATAGCGTCTGCACTATGTCTGATGCTGCGCAGCCCACCGCTGCCGAGGTACGCGCCGCCGCGGAGGCGGTCAAGACCGCGCTCGACCGCCACCTGGCGGCCGTCGAACGCAGGACGGGTGACGACGACCCGGCCGTCCACGAGGCGTTCAATCAGCTTGCGGCGGCCGGCGAGGTGTACGACGAGCTGCTCTACGACCGCTACGACGAGGTCACCCCCTTCGAGATCCCCGGAGCCGACGACTCGCTGCCGCCGTACACGGGCCCGGAGGAGCCCCACGCCGTCAGCGTCCTGATCCGCCGCGACTACACGGTGGCCGAGCCCCCGCGGCTGCTGGCCCAGGCCCAGCGGGTGGAGGCCGCCGAGTTCGAGGACGCCCTCACCGAGGACGACACCGCGAACACGATCCCCGGCGCGCTGGGCATCCTGTTCGGCGAGTTCGAGCCGGACGAGATCGCGTCCCGGCACCGTGAGTTCGGTCTCGCCGAGGGTGACTCCACCCTCTGGGTCACCGCGGCGGAGGAGGCGGCCGAGCCCGGCGAATGGCTGGAGGCCCCGTTCGAGGAGGCCGACCCGCAGCATGTGATCTGCCGCTTCGACGTCAGCGCGGTCTTCGACCGGGACGACACCGACGACACCGACGACGCCGACGACGACGCCGACGACGCCGGCGTGCCGGGCTCGCTCCTGGACGAGCTGGCCGACGACGATCTGGAGCCGCTCGACCGCGACCGGTGAACGCACGGCGGTGCCCGTACCGGAGTGATCCGGTACGGGCACCGCCGTGTCCGGGCTCAGCCCGCCGAAGGGAGCTGCACCCGCAGCAGCGTCCGCAGCCGGGTCGTACGCGGCTTGGCCACGCTCTCCGCGACCGCCCTCGGCAGCGCCTGCTCCACGCCGTGGACCACGGACAGGTGCCGGTCCGCCCGGCCGAACGCGGTGTACACCCACGGCCTGGTCAGCACGTCCGCCGCGTCACCGGGGAGCACCACCACGGCGGCGGGCCAGCGGCCGCCCACCGCCTGGTGCGCGGTCAGCGCCCAGCCGTGCCTGACCCGGCTCTCCACCAGCTCCCTGGGGACGACCACGGGCGCGCCCGCGCACTCCAGGTGCAGCCCCTCCGCGTCCGCGCGGACCACGCGGCCCGGCACCGTACGGCCCGGCGCGGGGGAGTGGACGATCCGGTCGCCGGGGTCGAAGCCGCCGAAGCGGCCGGGGCCGGGGTTCAGCCGCTCCTTCAGAACCGTGTTGAGCGCGCGGGTGCCGGCGGCGCCGCCGTGGCCCGGCGTGATCACCACGGTCTCCTCGGGCGGGACCCCGAACGCGCGCGGCACGGAGTCCGCGACCAACTGCACGGTGCGGTGCACCGCCTCGCCCGCGTCCCGGACCGGGACGATCACGATCTCCTTGCCGGGCGCCTCGACCTGGACCAGCTCGCCCACCCCGATGCCCGAGACCAGTTCGCCGAGCGGGCCGGGGTCGGGGACGCGGGAGGCGACCTGCGGGCAGGCGGGGACGGCGAGCAGGTCCGCGAAGACCCGGCCCGGACCGGCCGACCACAGCACCGCCGGGTCGCCGCTGAGCACGAGGCGTGCGCCGTCGGGCAGCGACTCGGCCAGCATCGCGGCGGCCTCCACGTCCAGCTGGGGCGCGTCCAGCACGATCAGCAGGTCCAGGTCCAGCGCGCCCTCCGCGTCGCGGCCGGGGCCCGAGGCGCCGGACAGCAGCCCCG
>NZ_WWKH01000649.1:0-1334 GCF_009865595.1 Streptomyces sp. SID1328
CGCGCCGGGCACCGCGCACCGGGGAAGTGGCGGTCCCGCTCTGGGCGGCCGGTTCCCCGGCCCGTGCCCGCTGCTCGGCTGCGCTCGTCACCAGTCGGCCCCTCTTTCAGTGGCTCGGCCTTCCGGGGCACGACCGCCCGCGCCGAACGGCCGACCGCACCCGCGGGCCTGCCAAGGCCCCGGGCACGCTCGGCCGGCCGGTACGGCAGCGCCCCGACGGCTCCGGCGCGGGCGCGGCGGCTCCCCTTCGCGTCGTCCTTCCCTCTGTTCTGCCCATCCGGGGGGTCGCACTCACGTTTCCCCCGAGCGTGCCGCGTCGTTGTGTCGGCGTGAGGCACCTACAAGGACGCGCGCGGCGCGCGCTGGCCACACTGGCCACGGCACTTTCATGGGCGGGACTGCTGGCCGGGGCCGCCGGCTGCACCGCGGACGGCTCCGGCCCCCTGGGCATCGGCGGCCCGCCGGGCAGACCCCCGGCCGTAGAGGACGTCATCCGGGTGACCCCGGACGACGGCGGCAAGGGGGTGCGCCCCGGCGAGCGGCTGCGGGTGAGGGTGCCCGAGGGGCGGCTGGAGAAGGTCACGGTGACCCGCTCCCAGGACGCCCAGGACACCAAGGTCACCGGGCACATCACGGGGGGCGGCCGTACCTGGGAACCGGACGACGACAAGCTGGCCCTCGCCGCCCGCTACACGGTGGACGCGGTCGCCGTGGACGGCGACGGCCGCCGCTCCGCCCGGCACACCTCGTTCACCACCTACGTCCCCGACCAGCGGTTCATCGGCTACGTCACCCCGGAGAACCGCGCCACGGTGGGCACCGGGATGATCGTCTCCCTCGCCTTCAACCGGGACATCACCGACCGGGCCGCCGTGGAGAAGGCCGTACGCGTCACCGCGAAGCCGGCCGTCGACATCCGCGCCCACTGGTTCGGCAAGAACCGGCTGGACTTCCGCCCCGAGCGCTACTGGAAGCCCGGCACCGAGGTGACCGTCGACCTCGCCCTGCGCGACGTGGAGGGGGCGCCCGGCGTCTACGGGCTCCAGCGCAAGACCATCGCCTTCACCGTCGGCCGCAGCCAGGTCTCCCTGGTCGACGCGGCCGCGCACACCATGGAGGTGCGCCGGGACGGCGAACTCCTGGCCACCGTGCCGATCACGGCGGGCGCCCCCAAGACGCCCACGTACAACGGCAAGATGGTGGTGATGGACATGCTGGAGGTGACCCGCATGAACAGCCAGACGGTCGGCTTCGGCGGGGAGTACGACATCCCGGACGTGCCGCACGCCATGAAGCTCACCGACTCCGGCACCTTCCTGCACGGCAACTACTGG
>NZ_WWKH01000650.1:0-1327 GCF_009865595.1 Streptomyces sp. SID1328
GGTCGGCGTGCGGGCCGTAGGACAGCGCGACCCCGGCCACGGGCACCACCGGGGCGAGCGCCAGCAGCAGCGTCCGCGCCTCCGGGGCGCCCCGGAACTGGCCCAGCAGCAGCGCGGCCCCGGCCACCCCCAGCAGCGCCACCGACCAGGCACCGCGCACGGCGGGACCCGCGGCCCACAGCAGCCGGGCGAACCAGGACACGGGAACCTCCCGTACGGCGGAGGCCAGCACCGCGGCCCGTACGTCCGTCAGCACCGCCCCCGCCGCCGTGGCCCGTACCGCCGCTGAGACGCGGGAGGCGCAGCCCGCGCAGGACTCCAGGTGCCTCTCCAGGGACCAGGCGTCCGGCTCCGGCAGGGAACCGGCGGCGTACCGGGCGGCCTGGGCCTCGTTCGTGTGCCACTGCCTGCTCATGCCGGGCCTCCCAGCGGGGACGGGTTCAACTGGGCCAGCGCCGCCCGCAGTTCGGTACGGGCGCGCCGGGCGCGGGACTTGACGGTGCCCTCCGGTATGCCGAGCAGCCGGGCCGTCTCACGGGTGGTGAGGCCGTCGACCACGGTCGCGCGCAGCACCTCGCGCAGCTCGGGGGAGATCCGGTCCAGGGCGGTGCCGACATCGCCGTACTCCAGCCCGGCCAGCACCCGGTCCTCGGCGGACGGCACGGCGGCCGCCTCCGCCTCCGGCGCGACCCGCGCGGTGCGCTCCTGGGCGCGGCGGGCGTCGACCAGGCGCCGGGCCGCGATGGTCCACAGCCAGCCGCCCGCCTCCGCGCCCCGGTGCCCGGAAGCCGAACGCCACACCGTGACGAAGGTGTCCTGGAGCACCTCCCGGACCACCTCCGGGTCGGCGCAGCGCCGGGCCAGCCGCGCGTGCAGCCAGCCCGCGTGCCGGTCGTACAGGTCGGCGAGCGCCGCCTGGTCGCCCGCCGCGACGGCCCGCAGCAGGGCACCGTCGTCCTTCTCCCGGTGGCCCCCCATGGGGCGGAACAGTCTCACACCCCCCTCTATCGCCCCGCCCCCGAGCGGTGGATCACTCTCCCGTGCGGGCGTGGCAGCCGTGTGTCTGGGTAGGGCTGGGTAATCCGGCAAAACGAACCCGCCCCCCGTGACCAAGGAGGCTCCCGTGGCCGCAGCGGCTCACCTGTTCCTGCCCGCCCAGTGGAAACCCGAGGCGGAGACGCCCGCCGACTGCGCGTTCAGCGCGGAGAGCGCCTGTGTGGAGGCTCCGCTCACCAGCGAGCCCCCGCTGCCCGGCGCCGAGCCGCTGACCAGCGAGCCCCCGCTCGCCGACACCGTCCCGCTCACCGGTGACGCCGACCCCGTCCCG
>NZ_WWKH01000651.1:0-736 GCF_009865595.1 Streptomyces sp. SID1328
TGGTCCACACCGAGGAGGCCAGCGCGTAGTCGACGCCGTTGGCGTACCGCACGGCCTGGGCCTCGTCCGTGAAGGACTGGACGGTGATGACCGGGCCGAAGACCTCGTTCTGGATGATCTCGTCGTCCTGCCGGAGGCCGGAGACCACGGTCGGGGCGTAGAAGTAGCCCTGCTCGCCGACCCGGTGGCCGCCCGCCTCGATCCTGGCATGCTCGGGGAGGCGCTCGATGAACCCGCTGACCTGGGCGAGCTGGCCCGCGTTGTTCAGCGGTCCGTACAGCACGTCCTCGTCATCCGGCGACCCGGTCCTGGTGTCGGCCGCGGCTTTGGCGAGGGCGGCGACGAACTCGTCGTGGACCGACTCGTGGACCAGGACGCGGGTCGCGGCCGTGCAGTCCTGCCCGGCGTTGAAGAAGCCGCCGATCACCAGGTCCTCGACCGCCTTCGCCAGATCCGCGTCTTCGAAGATCACCGCCGGGGCCTTGCCTCCGAGCTCCAGGTGGACCCGCTTGACGTCCTTGGCCGCGCTCTGGGCGACCTGGATGCCGGCGCGTACAGAACCGGTGATGGACGCCATCGCGGGGGTCGGGTGCTCCACCATCAGACGGCCGGTCTCACGGTCACCGCAGACCACGTTGAAGAGTCCGCGGGGCAGCGACAGCTCCTCCAGGACACCGCCGATGATCTCGGCGATCAGAACCGTGGAGGCCGGGGTGGTGTCCGAGGGCTTGAGGAC
>NZ_WWKH01000652.1:0-464 GCF_009865595.1 Streptomyces sp. SID1328
CAGTCGGCGGTGCCCCCGAGGGCCTGGCGGACGCGGCCCTGCGAGAGGCCGGCCGCGTCCCGCTGGTCCTGGACGCGGTGGCCCTGGCCCGGCACGCCCGTGACCTGCCCCAACTGGCCGCTGCCACCGCCCGCGAGGCCAGGCTGACCGGCGCCGGGGTGGTGCTCGGCCCGCTGGACGACCTCCCGGACAAGCCCTCCGAGCGGACCCACGTGCTGCGCACGGTGTGCGCGGCGCTGTCCGGCATCCCGCTGTTCACCTACGGCTCGCAGGTCTGGGACCCGGCGTGGGCCGTCCGTACCCCGGTGTCCTTCACGGTGGGCACCTCCTCGCCCGGACAGCAGGCCGTGCGGTGGCGGTTCGCGCTGGAGGCGGCCGGGGCCCCGGACGGCTCGGGCAGTGAGGACCTGGCGCGCGCCGTGGCCGCGCACCGGCTCGACTCGGGCCAGCTCCGGCGCGCGGCC
>NZ_WWKH01000653.1:0-4374 GCF_009865595.1 Streptomyces sp. SID1328
GCCTTGCCGGCCGCGGCTTCCGCATCGTCAGCGGCCTTGTCCGCGTCGTTCGCCGCGGCTCGGGCGGCGTCGGCCGCGTCTCCGGAGTCGAGGGAGTCGGCGTAGGCCTCCTTGGCATCGGCCTTCGCCCGTTTGGCGTTGGCTTTCTGCCGCGCGTCCCAGGCGTCGTCACGCATGTCCTTGGCGTGGTCCTTGGCCTTGACCGCCTCGTCGCGCTTGCTCTCGGCGGTCTTCTCCGCCGCTTCGGCCTTGTCCTTGGCATCCTTCGCCTTCGTAGCCTCCGACTCGGCGTTCTTTCGGTGATCGGCGGCCTCGGCCCGCTTGACGGCGGCGGTCTCCTTCTCCGACTTGGCCGTCTTCTCCTCGGCCTCCGCCGCAAGTCGCTTGGCGTGCGCGTCCGCGGCAGCGGCCTTGGCGTCCGCCTCGGCCTGCACCGCGACGGCGAGTTTGGCCTCCGCGGTCTCCTTGTCCTTCTGGGCGTTGTCGCGGTGCACCTTGGCCGCGTCCGCGGCCGCCTTGGCTTGCAGTTCCGCTGCCTCGGCGGCCTTCTTGCGGAACTCCGCCTTCGACTGCGCCGCCTGCGCCAGGGCGCGCTGGGTGATGGTCGCGCTGTCCCCGGCCGAGGCGCGGGTTGCGGCCTCGGCGGTCTCGCCGGCCTTCTCCAGCGCCGCCAGAGCTGCGGCCGCGCCCTTGGTGACCTGGTCCTTCTGCAGGCCGACCAGCAGACCACGACCCCGCGGGGCACCGTTGGCGTCGGCGACGCCGTACGCAGCCTGGAGAGCGGTGTCCGAGGTGGTCGCGGCCTTCTGAGCTGTCTCCAGCTGGGTCTTGAGGAGGGCGAGTTGCTTCTTCGCCTCCGACTGCGCACCCGTGATGTTGGCCTTGGCCTTGTCCACATCGATCTTCGCCGGCGCGGTACCGGTGTGCGTCTTGGGGACGATCCTGAACTTCTGCGCGGCAGAGCCGTTGCACGTCGACAGCACGGCGTCCTTGCTGTTGTCGAACGTCGGCAGGTGCAGGCACTTGCCGGTCGCCGCATTCCTCAGAGGGCCGCTGCTGCGCACGTCGAACGTCCACTGCTGAGCCTTGCTGCTGCCGCAGTCGCGAATCTGGATCTTCGTGCCCTCGGCGCTGTTGCCGTTCAGCACCTCGAGGCACTTGAAGGAGTTCGGATTGACCAGGGTGTAGCCCCCGTCGTAGGAGCCCATCACCTGCCACTTCTGACCGGCGCCACCATTGCAGGTGTAGACCTGAACCGGAGTGCCGTTGGTCTTGCCGCCGCCCTGGACGTCGAGGCACTTACCAGCAGCGCCCGGCACTTGGATCTCCAGCTGGCCCTCGCCGATCCAGCCGAGGCCGCCCTCGGTGTAGTGGTCCAGCCAGCGGGTGGAGTAGTCAGCGATCCACGACTGCCCCAGCATCCTGCCCAGGGCGAACGTGCCGTCCCGCAGCGCCTTGGTGGCCGTACTGCTCGCAGAGAGAATCTGCTGCCGTTGTGTGGCCTGAGAGGTGATCTCCTGCTGCCACTCGCCGGCCGCCTGCGCCACCTCCTTGCCCAGCACCCGGCCGGGGTCGATCGGGTCGTGCCACGCGCACGAGGCGAACCGGGACTTCAAGTCCTCGACCGCGATACGGAACTCAGGGCTGTCCGGCGCGGGGGCAGTCCTGGGGAAGCCTCCGGACGTGAGGAAGATCCTGGCGTCGTCGGCGAACACCCGGGGTACGAACAAGTCGTTCGGGACGACGTCTCCGGAGTTCTTCTTCCAAAGCTTCCATGCCTCCTGCTCCTGGCTCGTCCCACCACCGGTGTACAGCGGGTCCCCGACAGCGACCGCGGCCTTCTTGGTTGTGTCGTCCGCCTGAGGTGACGGGTCGTAGAACGGAGACAGCAGGTCGACCGACTTGAAGTACGACTGGTAGAGCCAGGGAAGCAGCCCCACCTTGTCGAAGATCTTCTCCGCCTTCGGAGAGCCGGGATAGTCGTCCAAGCCGCTGACGGTCTTCTTCACCGACTGGTCGGTGTCCTCGGCCTTCTTCACCCAGGCATCGGAGTCGTCACTGTCCTTCTCCCATGCCTGAGCGAACGCACCGGTTCCATAGGTGCGGTCCGCCTTCCGGTGCAGTTGATCCGCCGAGAGGGGAAGGGAGGTGCTGGCCAGGTCGTACAGGTTGGACCCGCCTCTGCGCAGGCCGTCGGCCATGAGGCACTGGTCCAGGCGCAACTGCTCAGCAGCTTTGGTGTCGTACCCGTCATACGAGTCGGCGACCGGAGTGGCGGACGGCGGAGTCGAACCCGGCTGCACCGCGACACCGGCCAGCACGGCCAGCGTCGTGGCGGCCGTGAGGGCAGGGGCCAACTTGCGTGATCTTCGTGTTCCGGGCAACCGGAACCACGGTCTGGGGCGCACGGGCGCATCCCTTCCATCGCTCAGGGGGCACGCGCCGGGAGAACGTCTGAAAAAGGGAGGCAGACGGACTTCGGCAGTGACAGGCGCGGCGTCCGGCCTGTACTAGTCGACGCCTACGGAAATGTGCCGGGCCGCGTGCACCCGGACAACAGGTGCGGCGGCATGGCGACGGAACCCCTCCCCCGCGAGCGACAGTGTTCCCCCGGTCGCTGGTTAACGCGCACCGGCACGGACTGGTCAAGATCCGGCAATGCGCGGCTACACCTTACGTGCACACAGATATGCCCGTACAAGTGTTTGCTTCGACGGAGTGAAGGACTGGCCTAAACCTGCTGGGACACGTCTAGTACCAGACACGCACAAACCGCCCGCCCTGCAAGTACGTCGCGCGTCCTTGCTGTGTAGATTCCGTGCATATCAATGACGAATCACAAGAGCATCAGCCTGCAAGAGATGACTGATTTTCGATCTCAAGGCTCCCGTGTTCATCCGGCTTCGCGCATCTCGCACCGACGGACCGGCTCGGAATCAAACGATAGGGCCGGCTCGAACAGTGCGACCGCCGCCTCAATAGTTCTTCTTCGCCTGGGCTTCGGAGTCCAAACGGTGCAATGGCTTGCCGTAGCCTCACTCGCCGTAGTGGCCGCGCCCTGCTTGCGGATGTCGCGGATGTTCTCCGCGATGTACAACACGTCACCCCTGTTGACGGCGATGATCCCGCCTGGGAAGACGCAGCCTGGGACGTTCAGAGCCTGGCCGGACCTCACACCCTGCCGTCGCTAGCGCGCCGATTTGTAGGTCCGTTCGCGATAACGGTGGCGAGACTACGTGGCAGTGCAGCATGTAGCGGCCGTGATAGCCGTCGAAGCGGGCGAGGATCTCCACCACCTCGTACGGGCGAACGTCGACGGTGTCCTCCAGCCCGCTTCGCTGGCTTCTGGGCGCCGGCCGCCGCGTGAGAGGACCTGGAAGTGGGCCATATGCAGATGGACGGGATGGTGGAAGTCGCTGCTCAGACGCCAGCATTCGACAATGCCGAAGCGCGGGTGGGCCAGGGTCTGGTGGCGCTGAGGGGGCAGCCGGTGATCGTCCACAGGTTGTCGGTGCGGCGGAAGTCGAAGTGCCGGGTGGCAACGGCGGCGGCCGGGGCGAGCGTCGCGTACGAAGAGAGACGGGCGGGAACGTGGCTGGCGTCCTTCGCTTTGCGGGTGACGCGGAAGCGCAAGACCTGCCGCATGCGGCCGTCGGTCACAGTGTTGACGAGGGTGACGTGGCTGCCGACCGGGCAATGCGAGAAATCGACGACGATGTCGAAGCGTTCGGCGGGTGCCAAGGGGGCGGCAACGAGCCGCTGGGGTGCGCCCAGGAGTCCGGCGTCACCGCCGATCTGGGTGACGGGCAGCGGGCCGCCGCCTTCCAGCTCCAGGCGGAGGTGGTAGCGCCGGGCGTTGGAGGCGTTGAGGATACGCAGGCGGTGGCGGGCGGCCGGGATCTCGGCCTCGGGCCAGGGTGCACCGTTGGCGGTTGTACGTCGCCCAGGACACCGTCCGTATAGGCGTCCTGGATGCCGGGCGTGTCGGTGCAGGAGAGGTCGTGGTCGGGGTAGCGCCTCGCCCGCTGCCACGAGCGCCGCGCGACCGTCATCCACGCCTTCTTCGACCTCGCCGACACAGTCATCGCTGTCCGTAGCCTGATCCGCCGGGCCTGGACGACCCACCGGTGGCACGACCGCCTGTTACGCCGGCTACGACGATGCTCCCGAGGGCGCCGGACTGGCCCTCGTCTTCACCGACTACGACCGGTTCGCGAGGACCTGCCCGAGGGCGGTCCAGGTCGTCCTGGACGTCATCGCTGTCCAGGCCAGGCAGGCAGCCGTCCTTCGCCGCCGTCTGATCTGCTTGGTCCAGAGCAACGACCCGCAGATCCGGTTCGAACCCATCGGAGCCATGTCCGTCATGTGGAATAG
>NZ_WWKH01000654.1:0-499 GCF_009865595.1 Streptomyces sp. SID1328
GAGGGCGGGTGGGGGGTGTCAATGGGTCGAACACGTAACGGTTCCGGCAAAGGCGTGTACGCAGGTGTCTCTCCCGCACCAAACCTTCACAGCGGCACCTAGGAACGTGACCCGAGGGGAATCTAGTCTTCCCGCGTCATGGACTACTGCCACCCGTGCCGACGGCACCTCAACGGCGCTCTCGCCTGCCCCGGCTGCGGCGCGCCCGCCCTGACCGCCGTCGCGCCAACCGCCACCGTTGCCTCCGGCGGTATGGCGGACCCTTACGGGCAGAGCCCCCAGCCCCCCTCTTACGGGGAGACCACTCACGCAGCCCCCTACGGGCAGCAAGCCTCGGCAGCCCCCTACGGGCAGGAAGCCCCGGCCGCCCCCTACGGACAGGAAGCCCCGGCCGCCCCCTACGGACAGGAAGCCTCGGCAACCCCCTACGGGGAAGTCGACCCGGCCACCCCCTACGGGCAGGAGGCCCCGGCCGCCCCCCACGGGCCAGACGACCCGG
>NZ_WWKH01000655.1:0-1081 GCF_009865595.1 Streptomyces sp. SID1328
CGAACGAAGCTTCATCTCACGATCTCCTGTCGTACAGAGAGGCACCGGCCCGTCGGGTCGGCTCGTGAATGAAATTACCTACAGCCGACATGACCGGCATATCGGAAGTCGGGGATTCGGCTCCAAACAGGGCATTTTTTGATCTTCTTCCTGACGTGACGAAAAATCAGATAAGTTGGATAGAAAGCTGATTGACATACTATTGGGCCTTCCAGGTGACATTCTGACGCCTCCTCACTCGCCCAATCACGGCGCGTCGCTGCGGACCCGATGAACTGAGCCGTGTTACGCGGGGCCGCGCCGGAGCCCGCCGACGGGCCGCACAGCCCGGCAGGAGACCGCAGAACACCCCGGTCATACCGGGCCTGCGACGCCATGCGCAGACAAGGGCGTGGCCGAGGCGCCGGATGCCTGACCCGGTTCCCGTTACCCGGCGTCGCCCGCGCGCAGCGGGTTCGGCAGTGGCAGGTAGCGGGCGTCCGCCCCGTCCGCGCCGGTCCAGCGGAGCAGCAGGTTGGTCTTGCCGGGCAGGGCGGGCGCGGCAAGCAGCGCCGGTGTCTCCGGGAGCGGGTGGCGGGACAGTTCGGCGCGGACGGCCGGCCAGGGGTCGAGGCCGGGGTGGGCCTCGGCGAGGGCGGCGGCGATCTCGCCGAGGTGGTTGACGAGCAGGCAGTACACCAGCCGCTCCCACCCGGCCCCCCGGCTCACGTCGGACAGCAGCTTGGCACCCTCGGCGTCCCGGAACAGCGCCTGCACGGGCATTCCGGCGGCGTCGACGGCGACCAGGGTGTTCTGCAGGTGCGCCTCCAGCACCACCCCGTGCTCGTCGAAGGCGCGGAGCGCGGGCGGGACGACCTGGCGCAGATACGCGGCCCACCAGGCGTCCGGGTCGGGCGCGGCGGCGAGCGGGCTGCCGTCGAAGCCCTCCGCGAGCCCGGCCGCGAGCAGCGGAGTGGCGCCGGGCAGGAGGTGGCCGCGCAGGCCGTCGCGGACCACGACGGCGAGTTCCTCGAAGGCGAACGCGGCGGTGCGGTAGCCCCGGTCGCTGAGCCAGGCCGCGGGCGGTCCCATCGCGGCGAAG
>NZ_WWKH01000067.1:0-2056 GCF_009865595.1 Streptomyces sp. SID1328
CGACGAGCGCGACAACGGCCGCCGTCGCCGTCGCCGCCGGGGCGCTCCCGCCGAGGAGACCCGCGCCGTCGAGGAGAAGCCGGAGCCCGTCGAGGAGCCCGCCGAGGACGAGGCCGACGACTCCGACGACGCCGAGGGCTCGGACGACTCCGGTTCGCGCCGCCGTCGCCGCCGGGGTGGCCGTCGCCGCCGCCGTGGTGACGCCTACGACGGTGACGACAACGGCGAGGGCACCGAGGACGGCGAGTCCGGCGAGCTGGCCGCCGAGCAGGCGGAGCAGGACGCCGAGGACACCGCCGAGCAGGAGGAAGAGGACGCCGAGGACGCCGAGGAGGCGCGGGGCGAGGAGTCCGGTGGCTCCAGCTCCAGCCGTCGCCGCCGTCGCCGCCGCCGTCGCGCCGGTGACTCCGGTGGCGAGGCCGAGCCGGCGTCCACCGACGACCCCGAGCGCACCGTCGTCAAGGTCCGCGAGCCCCGCAAGGCCGCCGAGCCGTCCGACGAGGTCCAGTCCATCAAGGGCTCGACCCGTCTGGAGGCCAAGAAGCAGCGCCGCCGCGAGGGCCGCGAGCAGGGCCGCCGCCGCGTGCCGATCATCACCGAGGCCGAGTTCCTGGCCCGCCGCGAGGCCGTCGAGCGCGTGATGGTCGTGCGCCAGCACGGCGAGCGCACCCAGATCGGCGTCCTGGAGGACGGAGTGCTCGTCGAGCACTACGTCAACAAGGAGCAGGCCACCTCGTACGTCGGCAACGTCTACCTGGGCAAGGTCCAGAACGTGCTGCCGTCCATGGAGGCCGCCTTCATCGACATCGGCAAGGGCCGCAACGCCGTCCTGTACGCCGGTGAGGTCAACTTCGAGGCGCTCGGCATGGCCAACGGGCCGCGCCGCATCGAGTCCGCCCTCAAGTCCGGCCAGCCGGTCCTGGTCCAGGTGACCAAGGACCCGATCGGCCACAAGGGCGCCCGTCTCACCAGCCAGGTCTCCCTGCCGGGCCGCTACCTCGTGTACGTCCCCGAGGGCTCGATGACCGGCATCAGCCGCAAGCTGCCCGACACCGAGCGGGCCCGGCTGAAGACCATCCTCAAGAAGATCGTCCCCGAGGACGCGGGCGTCATCGTGCGCACCGCCGCCGAGGGCGCGAGCGAGGACGAGCTGCGCCGTGACGTCGAGCGGCTCCAGGCGCAGTGGGAGGAGATCAAGAAGAAGGCGAAGACGGGCAACGCCCCGGCGCTGCTGTACGGCGAGCCGGACATGACCGTCCGCGTCGTCCGCGACATCTTCAACGAGGACTTCTCCAAGGTCATCGTCAGCGGTGACGAGGCCTG
Source organism: Streptomyces sp. SID1328 (assembly GCF_009865595.1). Taxonomy (NCBI): domain Bacteria; kingdom Bacillati; phylum Actinomycetota; class Actinomycetes; order Kitasatosporales; family Streptomycetaceae; genus Streptomyces; species Streptomyces sp. SID1328. Next base: position 1,324 of record NZ_WWKH01000067.1, read on the forward strand.
GTCGACCATCCACGGCTACGTCTCCCACGTCGCCCCCGACCTCACCGACCGGCTCCAGAAGTGGACCGGCGAGGTCGACGTCTTCGCCACGTACCGGATCGACGAGCAGCTCGCCAAGGCGCTGGACCGCAAGGTCTGGCTGCCCAGCGGCGGTTCGCTGGTGATCGACCGGACCGAGGCGATGGTCGTGGTCGACGTCAACACCGGCAAGTTCACCGGCCAGGGCGGCAACCTGGAGGAGACGGTCACCAGGAACAACCTGGAGGCGGCCGAGGAGATCGTGCGCCAGCTCCGGCTGCGCGACCTCGGCGGCATCATCGTGATCGACTTCATCGACATGGTGCTGGAGTCCAACCGGGACCTGGTGCTGCGCCGCCTGCTGGAGTGCCTGGGCCGGGACCGGACCAAGCACCAGGTGGCCGAGGTGACCTCGCTGGGCCTGGTGCAGATGACCCGCAAGCGGGTCGGCCAGGGCCTGCTGGAGTCCTTCTCCGAGACCTGCGTCCACTGCAACGGCCGCGGTGTCATCGTGCACATGGAGCAGCCCACCTCCGTCGGTGGCGGCGGTGGCGGCAAGCGCAAGAAGCGCGGCCGCGGCGACGGTCAGGTCCACGAGCACGAGACCGCCGCGCCGGTGGAGACCGAGACGGTCGCCGAGGTGGCCGCCGAGGCCGCCGAGCCGGTCGCGCTGCCCGCGCCGGACTTCACCCCGGACGAGGAGCTGTACAGCTCC
>NZ_WWKH01000656.1:0-789 GCF_009865595.1 Streptomyces sp. SID1328
CTCCTACTCTCCGTTGTCGACGTCGGTGACGGTGCCGTCCTTGATGTATCGGGCGAGGTTGAGCTCCGGGGCGTTGAACCGCTCGCGGACTTCCTCGCCCCACAGGACTTCCTGGGTGCCCTCGTGCTTGACCAGGCCGGGGTTGATGCCGAGCTTGAAGCCGCCGGGCAGCGGCTTGCCGTCCCGGTAGGGCAGGAAGTCCAGCGGGCTGGTGCCGTCGGTCGCGTACACGACGCAGTCGGACAGGATCGCGATCGGGTACTGCCCGGTGAACGCCGCGTGCTTGACGATCTTGCGGTGCAGGTTGATCCGGGTGCGGGAGATGACCGCCGCGCGGATGTCGGGCCGCCACGTCGGGCGGGACAGGGCGCGCCACGGCTCGCCCGGCCGCCAGCCCTCGCCCCGGGGCCGCTCGCGGAGCTTGCCCAGGCCGCCCTTGACCGTCGCCTTGATCGCCGAGACGACGATCGCCAGCTCCGGGTCGCGCTCCTTGTAACCGTCCATCGCGGCGAGGAAGTCGGCCGGGGCGAGGTCGGCGTCGACGCCGAGGTCGGCCATCGTGGCGAGGAAGGCGTCACGGAGCCGGTTGTACCAGCCGTCCAGGTAGCGGCCGTTCTCGTACCGGACCCACGCCTCGATCGGCCGCACCTCGTAGCCGAGCTCCTGGGCGTAGGCAACGGTGGGCGTGGCGTACCAGGCCGGGCCCTCGGGCCGCTCACCTTTCGGCGTGAACGGGCTGGGCAGCAGACTCGCGTCCAGGTCCGCCCACTTGTCCTTGCCGACCTTCAC
>NZ_WWKH01000657.1:0-248 GCF_009865595.1 Streptomyces sp. SID1328
GAGCCGCGCCCCGCCGCACCGGCCGCCGAAGCCGGCCCGCACCTGCTCGTGCTCAGCGCCCGCACCCCCGAGGCCCTGCGCCGGCTGGCCCTGCGCCACGCGGCCCACCTCGGCCCCGAGGGCCCCGGCCGCCGGTACGCCCTCGGCGACATCTGCCGCTCCGCCGCCACCGGCCGCGACCACCACCCCTTCCGCCTCTGGGCCGTCGGTGACACCCACGACGACCTGGCCGCTGTCCTGCGCGCCCT
>NZ_WWKH01000658.1:0-225 GCF_009865595.1 Streptomyces sp. SID1328
TGAGTTCCCAAGCTGCCCGAAGGGCGGGTTCGGGACGGCTACCGGCGGGACGGCTCTCCTACGAGCATCGTCGCCACCGTCTTGCATTGTCCGCGCCTGGCATCTGATCCAACGACAGGCCCTAGCCTTCCATACCTGCCGCTCAGGCCATGCCGAGCGCTACGACCAGGACCAGGGCGAGGTGTTGCCGGAGCGGACGTCAGGCCGCCGGTTCACGCGTCGGCG
>NZ_WWKH01000659.1:0-22689 GCF_009865595.1 Streptomyces sp. SID1328
CGGAGGTGAGTACCGTCAAGCTTTCTGCCTGGCGGGCCGGTTGAGGGGGCCGGAGGCCACAGTGGACATAATGGGCACATGGTCCGAGAGTTGCCCATTGGCCTGGCGCCGCCCGACTGGCTGGTCCGGAACCTTCGGCCGCGTCCGGCGCCGGTCAACCGGGCCGCTGTGGCGCGGGCCTCCGTGGCGATGGCGTCGCCCTTGGCGGCCGGGTTCGCGGCCGGGCAGCCGGCGCTCGGGGCGCTCGCGTCGATGGGGGCGCTGAACGGGGTCATCGGCGACACCGCCGACGCGTACCGGATGCGGGTCATCACCATCGCCGTACCCCAGCTCACCGGCGCCGTCGGGGTCATCCTCGGACAGCTCGTGTTCGGGCAGGGATGGTCCGCCGTCGTCGTGGTCACCCTGGTCGCGCTGGTCTCCGGGATGATCTCGACCATCGGCACGGTGGCCTCCGTGTCGGGGCTGCTGCTCCTGCTCAACTGCGTGGTCGGCGCCGGGCTCCCGCTGCCCCACCCCTGGTGGCTGGCACCGCTGCTGATGACCGGGGGCGGCCTGCTGGTACTGGCCCTCGCCCTGCTGGCGTGGCCCCTGCGGGCCGGGGTGCCGGAACGGGCGGCGGTGGCGAAGGTCTACCGCCGGGTCGCCGACCTGCTGGACGACACCGGCGACGACGACCGCTACATCGGCACCCGCTTCGACGTCACCCGCGCGCTGGACCAGGCGTACGACCTGATCCTCGGACACCGCGCCCGCCACCACGGCCGCAGCGAGGAACTCACTCGGCTGCTGGCCCAGTTGAACGCCATCACCCCGGTCATCGAGGCCGCCCCCGCCGTCCACCTCACCGGCCGCCCCCTCCCGCCCGAGGTCCCCCGCGCGGTACGGGAACTGGCCGACGCCGTCGAGACCGGTGACACCGCCCATCTGCGCCTGCCCAAGCTCCCCCTCGCCCTCACCGAGACCGAGCGCGCCGTCGACCACGCCCTCAAGCACACCGCCGAGGTGGTCACCTCCCCCTCGACGGACCCGCGCGGTATCGACGAACGCACCGTCGCCCTCCACGTTCGCGCCGCCCGCGCCGCCCGGAACGCGGTGCTCTCCGCGGGCTCCTGGCGCTACGGGCTCCGTCTCGCCGTCTGCATCGGCATCGCGCAGGCCCTCGTCTCCCTCGTCCCGGTCCCGCGCTCGTACTGGGTCGCGCTGACCATCACCTTCGTCCTCAAGCCCGACTTCGGCTCGGTCTTCTCCCGCGCCCTGCTGCGCGCGCTGGGCACGGTGGTGGGGCTGGCGATCGCGGCGGCGGTTCTGGCGGAGGTGCCGATCGGCTGGTGGGACGTACCGGTGATGATGCTGCTCGCGCCGCTCGTCCCGGCGCTCACCCCGCGCGGCTACGGCTTCCAGACCGCCGCGATCACCCCGGTGATCCTCCTGCTCTCCGACATCCTCAACCACGAGGGCACCGGCCTGCTGCTGCCCCGCCTGCTGGACTCCCTGATGGGCTGCGGGATCGCCCTGGTCGCGGGGTACCTCCTCTGGCCGGAGAGCTGGCACACCCGCGTCGGCGACCGGCTCGCGGACGCGGTCGAGGACACGGCGGTGTACGTCGAGACGGCCTTCGGCACCGAGACGGACCCCGTCCGACGCACCCGGATGCGACGCCGTCTCTACCGCGATCTGTCCACCATCCGGACGGAATTCCAGCGCGCGCTCACCGAACCGCCGCCCACCGGACGGCGCGCCGCGGCATGGTGGCCACTGGTGGTCGCCGTGGAGCGGATCGTCGACGCGACGACCGCGGCGCGCGTCCGCGTCCACCACGGCGCACCGCCCCCGTCCTCCGCCGAGGTCCACCAAGTGGTGCGCCAGCTCGGTGAATTGGCGGAGGGGGTGCGGGAGGCCGAAATCCTCACCGGCTTCCCCACCCACCTGACCGGCCCGGCGGGCAGCGTGCTGGAACCGGTACGACAAGAAGTGGCGGCCGCGAGAGCCATCGCCACACCGCACTGACGGGCCGCTAACCTAACGTGGCCGTCCTGGCCAGGGATCTACGGCGACAACTCACGCGAAGGGGTGCGCACATGGGCATTCTCACTCTCCTGCGGAACGCGTTCGGCCGAGGACGCAAAGGGCGTCCCGCCGAGGCGGAGAGTGCAGACCACCTCCCGACCCCTCGACAGGAACACGACCTGGTAACAGAGGCGTTCGAGAGCCCGAGAGTCCCGTCCCAGGGAGGCTCGGAGTCGACGAAGGCGGAAGCTGCACCTGAGACCCCGGCCGCGGTGGAGTCGGCGGAGGCGGAAGCTGCCGCCGCACCGCAGACGGCCGCGCCGGAGGCCCTTGCCTCGGAGGAGTCGGCGCGAACGGCTGCGCCGGAGACGGCGGCGCCGAACGCCGAGACCACGCCCGTGTCCGAGGCGCTGGACTCGGAGAAGTCGGCGGAGGCGGAAGCTGCCGCCGCACCGGAGGCCCCCGCCCCGGCAGAGTCACCGAAGGCGGAGACCGCGCCCGCGGCGGATGCCCCGGTCACCCCGGAGCCCGACGCCGGGCCGGCCGGGACGGCCGAAACTCCGGAGGAGAAGGCGCCGGAGATCGAGCCCCTGCTGATGGAGCCGGCCATCATCGACGCGGACCCGGAGGTAGTGGTCCCCCAGCAGCGCACCGAGCCCCTCCCCGAGGCAGAGGCGGAGCACGACCAGCCGGCCATCCCGGAGCAGTCCACGGAACCGCCCACCGGCACCTTCGCGGAGCCGGCCCCGGAAGGCGCCGTGCCCCCCAAGGCCGACGCCGACCAGGACACGGCCCCCGCCCCGAAGAGCACCTCCACCCCGGCGGCGAAGACCGACGCCGACCCCGAGCCCACCCCGGCCCCGAAGGCGGACCCCGAAGCCGAGCCGCAGCCCACCCCTGCGGCGAAGGCGAAGCCCGAGCCGGACGCCGACGCGAAGGCCGCTGCCGAGCCCGAGGCGGAGACCGCCCCCGAGTCCGAGCCGAAGGCCGACGCGAAGACCACCCCCGAGCCGGAGGCCAAGGCCGAGCCGGAGGCGGCGGCTCCCGCCAAGGCCGAGGCCAAGGCCGACCCGGAGTCCACAACCACCCCGGAAGCCGACGCCAAGCCGGAGACCACCCCCGCGCCGAAGCCGAAGGCCAAGCCCAGGGCGAAGGCCACCGCCGAGGCCGAGGCGAAGGCCGGGCCGGACGCCGACGCGAAGGCCACTGCCGAGCCGGAGCCGGAGGCGAAGGCCGAGAAGGCGTCCACCCCCACCCCGGAAGCCGACGCCGAGCCGGAGGCCACCCCCGCCCCCGAGGCCGCCGACGCTCCCGCGCCCCCGCAGGCCGCACCCGCAGGCGACAACGCAGCCCGCACGAGTGGTGCGGGTGGGGACACGGCCGGGGCCGAGACGCTCGCCCAGACTCCCTCCCTCACCACCGCCCACACCGCCGCGGCAGCCACCCTCGCCACCACCGGCCTCACCGGCACGACAGCGAAGCTCTACCTCGTACTGGACCGCTCCGCGAGCATGCGCCCGTACTACAAGGACGGCTCAGCCCAGGCCCTCGCCGACCAGACCCTCGCCCTCGCGGCCCACCTGGACAAGGACCCGACCGTCCACGTGGTCTTCTTCTCCACCGAGGTCGACGGCACCACCGACCTCACCCTCACCGAGGACCACGCCACCAGGATCGACGAGACGCACGCGGAACTCGGCCGCATGGGCCGCACCAGCTACCACGCCGCCGTGGAAGCCGTACTGGCCCACCACGACAAGCACAACGCTCCTGAGGACGACGTCCTCGTCGTGTTCCAGACGGACGGCGCCCCCGACGCCAAGACCCCCGCCACCCAGGCCCTCACGAACGCCGCGAAGACCCACCCCAAGGTCTTCTTCTCGTTCGTCGCCTTCGGTGAGCTGGACAACAAGGCGTTCGACTACCTCCGCAAGCTGAAGACCGGAAACACGTCCTTCTTCCACGCGGGCCCCACCCCCCGCGAGCTCACGGACACCGAGCTGTACGAGGGCGTACTCGCCGCCTGGCGCCCGTAACCCCCGCAGCACCCCGATGCCGCCCGCGTCCCACCCCGTAAAACGGGAGGCGGGCGGCATACACACGTCGGCTACGATTTCAAGGTTCGTACCCGTAGCGACCTGGGAGCAGCCCCCGATGGCTCGACACCTCATCACCAGCGCCCTTCCGTACATCAACGGGATCAAGCACCTGGGCAACATGGTGGGGTCCATGCTCCCGGCGGACGTGTACTCCCGGTACCTCCGCCAGCGCGGCCACGACGTCCTGTACATCTGCGCGACCGACGAGCACGGCACCCCCGCCGAGCTGGCTGCGAAGGAGCGGGGCCTGCCGGTGGACGAGTTCTGCGCCCAGGCGCACGACGCGCAGAAGGCGGTGTACGACGGCTTCGCACTGGCGTTCGACTACTTCGGCCGCAGCTCCTCCGCCGAGAACCGCGACATCACCCAGCACTTCGCCCGGAAGCTGAACGAGAACGGCTTCATCGAGGAGCGGGCGATCCGCCAGGTCTACTCCCCGGCCGACGGCCGCTTCCTGCCGGACCGCTACGTGGAGGGCACCTGCCCGCACTGCGGCTACGACAAGGCCCGCGGCGACCAGTGCGAGAACTGCACCCGGGTGCTGGACCCGACCGACCTGATCGAGCCGCGCAGCGCGATCTCCGGCTCCACGGACCTGGAGGTCCGCGAGACCAAGCACCTCTTCCTGCTGCAGTCCAAGCTCCAGCACGAGGTCGAGGAGTGGGTGGCCCGGCACGAGCAGGACTGGCCGCAGCTGGCCTCCTCGATCGCCCGCAAGTGGCTGACCGAGGGCCTGCACGACCGTGCGATCACCCGTGACCTGGACTGGGGCGTGCCCGTCCCGGCCGACACCTGGCCGGAGCTGGCCGCCGAGGGCAAGGTCTTCTACGTCTGGTTCGACGCCCCGATCGAGTACATCGGCGCGACCAAGGAGTGGGCGGACCAGGACGCGGAGAACCGCGACTGGAAGTCCTGGTGGTACGACGCGGACGACACCGTCCGCTACACGCAGTTCATGGCGAAGGACAACGTCCCGTTCCACACGGTGATGTTCCCGGCGACCGAGCTGGGCGTGCGCGAACCGTGGAAGAAGGTCGACTACGTCAAGGCGTTCAACTGGCTGACGTACTACGGCGGCAAGTTCTCCACCTCGCAGAAGCGCGGCGTCTTCACCGACCAGGCCCTGGACATCCTGCCCGCGGACTACTGGCGCTACTTCCTGATCGCCAACGCCCCCGAGTCGGACGACTCGTCCTTCACCTGGGAGCACTTCACCGCCACGGTGAACAAGGACCTGGCGGACACGCTGGGCAACTTCGTCAACCGCGTCCTGTCCTTCTCCCGCAAGCGCTTCGGCGACGAGGTCCCGGCGGGCGGCGAGCCCGGCGAGGCGGAGACCCGCCTGGGCGAGGAGATCGCCGGGCTGCTCGCGGAGTACGAGAACCAGATGGAGGCGCTCCAGTTCCGCAAGGCGGCCTCCGCCCTGCGCGCCCTGTGGTCGGCCGGCAACTCCTACCTGGAGGAGAAGGCCCCCTGGCTGGAGATCAAGACCGACAAGGACGCGGCGGCCCTCACCCTGCGCACCGCGATGAACCTGATCCACCTCTACGCGGTGGTCTCCGAGCCCTTCATCCCGGCGTCCTCTGCGGCGATGCGCGCGGCCTTCGACCTCCCGGACGACACGGCCGCCTGGATCACCGAGGCCGAGGCCAAGTCCCTGACGACACTCGCCCCCGGCATCCCCTTCACCGTCCCCCCGGTCCTGTTCGCCAAGCTGACGGACGAGGACCTGGAGACGTACAAGGAGCGCTTCGGCGGCACGGAAGCCTGACACCCCTCCCACGACGGCGCCGGCCCCTCGGGGTCGGCGCCGTCGCATGCCTCGGCGTGTCCGCGAGCAGATCACCCCCTGCACCGGCCTGGCCCGCGTCGGCGAACGGCTCGACCGTGCCGGGACTGTCGAACGGGCCGAGGATCTCCTCACCGACACCCCGGAGGCACCGGAGTCGGTCTGACCTGGGTCGGGTCTGGCAGAGTACGGGTGCCGTGACCATCATCGAATCCCATGAGCGCCTCTTGGCCGACGTCGTCAGTGCGGGGAGCCCGTACGGGCTGGTGCTGGCCGGGGGGTATGCGCTGGAGGCGCACGGGGTGGTGGGCCGGGGGCACGGGAATCTCGACTTCGCCACCGAGGGCGGCGAGGCGATGGAGGGGGTCGTCCGCGGGCTCGCGGCCGCGCTCGAGGCTCGGGGGCGGGGCGTGCGGGTCGGGGCCGTCGGGGTGCTCACCGGCCAGCTCGTCGTCGGTGATCCGCGGAGCGGGGAGGACGTCGACCTCGCGCTGCACAAGGAAGCCTTCTGGCAGCCGCCCGAGCTGACCCCGTACGGACCCGCCCTCTCGCTCGCGGACGCCGTCGGTACGAAGGTCCGGGCGCTGTACGACCGGGGAGCCGCCGTGGACCTGATCGACGCCCGCGCCGCCGCCGAGCACTACTCGCTGCCCGAGCTGGAGCAGTTGGGCCGCAGGCACGCCTACGACGCCTTCGACCTCCCCACCCTCCAGTCCCGCCTCACCGGCACCGACTTCTACGCCGACTTCGAGTTCCTCCGTTACGGCCTTCCCCGTGAAGAGGTCGGCCCCCTGCGCACCTGGGCCCAGCACTGGTCCGACGACATCGCGGAACGGCTGCTGGAGGACGGCACCTCTCCGGACGAGGACGAGGAATAGAGACGGCCCGGCTCCCCAGAGGGGCCGGGCCGTCTCACACGCACCGCTTACTACTTCGGCTGCGGCTTCCTGATGCTCAGGTGCAGCTCGCGCAGGCGGGACTCGTCCAGCTCGGTCGGGGCGCCCATCATGAGGTCCTGGGCGTTGCCGTTGAGCGGGAAGGCGATGGTCTCGCGGATGTTCGGCTCGTCGGCGAGGAGCATGACGATGCGGTCCACACCGGGGGCGATGCCACCGTGCGGCGGGGCGCCGAAGCGGAATGCGCGGAGCATGCCGGCGAACTTGTCCTCGACCGTGTCCCGGTCGTAGCCCGCGATCTCGAACGCCTTGAGCATGATGTCCGGCTCATGGTTCCGGATGGCGCCGGAGGAGAGCTCCACACCGTTGCAGACGATGTCGTACTGCCAGCCCAGGATGTCCAGCGGGTCCTGGGTCTCCAGGGCCTCCAGGCCGCCCTGCGGCATGGAGAACGGGTTGTGGGAGAAGTCGATCTTCCCCGTCTCCTCGTCCCGCTCGTACATCGGGAAGTCGACGATCCAGCAGAAACGGAAGACGCCGTCCTCGAACTGGTCCGCGCGCTTGGCCGCCTCGACGCGCACCGCGCCCATGATCTTGGAGACCTCGTCGAACTCGCCCGCGCCGAAGAACACCGCGTGGCCGGGGGCCAGCGACAGGCGCTTGGTCAGCTCGGCGACATTGTCCTCGGTGAGGAACTTGGCGATCGGGCCGGTCAGCGAGCCGTCCTCGCCGACGCGCACCCAGGCCAGGCCCTGAGCGCCCTGCGAGACGGCGAACTCGCCGAGGCCGTCGAAGAACTTGCGGCTCTGGCCCGCGACGTCCGGCACCGGCAGGGCCCGCACGTGCTTGCCGGCGAACGCCTTGAACGCCGAGCCCTCGAAGACGTCGGTGATGTCCACGAGCTCCAGCTTGGCGCGCAGGTCCGGCTTGTCGGAGCCGTACTTGAGCATCGCCTCGCGGAACGGGATGCGCGGGAAGGGCGAGGTGACGTGGCGGCCGCCGCCGAACTCCTCGAACAGCTCGGTCATGAGCTTCTCGATCGGCTGGAAGACGTCCTCCTGCTCGACGAAGCTCATCTCGACGTCGAGCTGGTAGAACTCACCCGGCGAGCGGTCGGCACGCGCGTCCTCGTCACGGAAGCAGGGCGCGATCTGGAAGTACCGGTCGAAGCCGGAGATCATCAGGAGCTGCTTGAACTGCTGCGGCGCCTGGGGCAGGGCGTAGAACCGGCCCGCGTGGACGCGCGAGGGCACGACGTAGTCGCGGGCGCCCTCGGGGGAGGTGGCGGAGAGGATCGGCGTGGCCATCTCGTTGAAGCCCATCGCGGACATCTTCTGACGCATGGCGGAGATGACCGCCGTGCGCAGCATGATGTTGCGGTGCATGCGCTCGCGGCGCAGGTCCAGGAAGCGGTACTCCAGGCGCCGCTCCTCGTTGACCCCGTCCTCGGCGTTGATCGTGAAGGGCAGCGGGGCGGCGGCGCCCAGCAGCTCGACCTCCGCGACCTCGACCTCGATCTCGCCGGTGGGCAGCTCGGGGTTCACGTTCTCGGTTCCACGTGAAACAACGCGGCCGTCGACGCGGACCGTGGACTCCTTGGTGATGGAGTCCAGCGCCTCGTACGCGGGGGTACCGGGGCGGGCCACGAGCTGCGTGATGCCGTAGTGGTCACGCAGATCGATGAAGAGGATGCCGCCCAGGTCGCGCCGATTGTGCAGCCAGCCACTCAGCCGGACGTCGGTACCGACGTCGGAGGCGCGGAGCTGGCCGCAGGTGTGGGACCTGTACCGATGCATCGTCGTTCATCGTCCTTCGTTGGGGGTTCTTCGCCGGGCTGTGCTCTCCCCGGCCAGAACGGGCACGGGGCCCGGACCCATCAAGCGTACCGGGCACCCCATGATCGCCTCCCCACCATTACCACTGGCCGAACCAGGGTGGCAGTAGTGGGGACGACCTTCTTAAAGTGGGGCAATGCGCACAGGTGAGCCACTGCCGTCCCTGGGGGATGTCCTCGTCTCCCTCGCCACGGGGCTCTGGCAGTGGGACACGGCCACGGAAATGGTCACCGTGGACGCGGAGGCGGCGCGGCTGCTGGGCCTGCCGGCCCGCCCCACCACCCTCACCGAGAACCAGGCCCGTGCCCGGATGCACCCCTCCGACTGGCACGAGATCACCGGCGTCATCCCGCTCGCCGTGGCCCGCGGCACGCTCGCCGAGGTGCGCATCCGGGTGGTGGACGCGGAGGGCCGTACCGTCCGGGTCGTGCGCAGCCGGTCCAAGCCGGCCTACGACCGGGAACGGCGGGCGTACGAGCTGGTCGGCACCCTTCAGGAGGTCATCGAGCCGGCGCCGGGCACGTCCTCGGCGCGCAGCGCGATCACCGGGGACTGGCGGCGCTCCCGCGAGGCGTTCCTGCTGGACGCGGGCCGGGCGCTGGCCGAGGCGCGGTCGACGGCGGAGGTGCTGCGGGTCGCGGCCACGCTGTCCATGCCGGGCTTCACCCCGGACGGGCTCGCGGTGTTCGCCGTGGAGGGCGACCGGCTGACGATCATCGGCCAGCACGGCTACCTCCCCACCGACAGCGGCCCCTTCAGCGAGATGCCCCTGACCACGGACTATCCGGCCGCCGAGGTCGAGAAGCCGCTTCAGGCGGTTGTTGCGGTTGATGACACGGCGGTACAGGTCGTTCAGGTCGGAGGTCGCGAAGCGGCCACCGTCCAGCTGCACCATCGGACGCAGGTCCGGCGGGATGACCGGGACGCAGTCCAGGACCATGCCCTTGGGGCTGTTGGAGGTCTGCAGGAACGCGGAGACGACCTTGAGACGCTTGAGCGCACGGGTCTTCTTCTGGCCCTTGCCGGTACGGATGATCTCGCGGAGGCGCTCGGCCTCCTCCTCCAGGTCGAAGGACTCCAGGCGCTTCTGCAGCGCCGCGGCACCCATCGAACCGTCGAAGTACGTGCCGAAGCGGTCACGCAGCTCGCGGTAGAGCAGCTCGTCGCCCTCGAGGTCCTGGACCTTGAGGTTCTTGAAGCGGTTCCACACCTCGTCGAGGCGGTCGATCTCGCGCTGCGCGCGGTCACGGAGCTGCTTCATCTCGCGCTCGGCACCCTCGCGCACCTTGCGGCGCACGTCCGCCTTGGCGCCCTCGGCCTCCAGCTCGGCCAGGTCGGTCTCGAGCTTCTTGGCGCGGGCCTCCAGGTCGGAGTCGCGGCGGTTCTCGATCTGCTGACGCTCGACGGAGACGTGGGCCTCCAGCGACGGCAGGTCGCGCTGACGGCGCTCCTCGTCGACGTACGTGATCATGTACGCGGCGAAGTAGATGACCTTCTCGAGGTCCTTCGGGGCGAGGTCGAGCAGGTAGCCCAGCCGCGACGGAACGCCCTTGAAGTACCAGATGTGGGTGACGGGAGCGGCGAGCTCGATGTGGCCCATCCGCTCACGCCGCACCTTGGCGCGCGTGACCTCGACGCCACAGCGCTCACAGATGATGCCCTTGAAGCGGACACGCTTGTACTTGCCGCAGTAGCACTCCCAGTCCCGGGTCGGACCGAAGATCTTCTCGCAGAAGAGTCCGTCCTTCTCGGGCTTGAGGGTGCGGTAGTTGATGGTCTCGGGCTTCTTGACCTCGCCGTGGCTCCACTGGCGGATGTCGTCCGCGGTGGCCAGGCCGATCCGGAGCTCGTCGAAGAAGTTGACGTCGAGCACTATGCGTCAATCCCTCTCAGTGTCGTAAGTCTGTGGTCTGAAACGGGGGCCTGGGGGTCGGCGGGGTCCTCGGAGAGAGGACCCCGCCGGACTCCCGTCAGACCTCTTCGACGCTGCTCGGCTCGCGCCGGGACAGGTCGATGCCGAGCTCCTCCGCAGCGCGGAAGACGTCCTCGTCGGTGTCACGCATCTCGATGGACATGCCGTCGCTGGACAGCACCTCCACGTTGAGGCAGAGCGACTGCATCTCCTTGATGAGCACCTTGAAGGACTCGGGGATGCCGGGCTCGGGGATGTTCTCGCCCTTGACGATGGCCTCGTAGACCTTCACGCGGCCGGTCACGTCGTCGGACTTGATGGTCAGCAGCTCCTGGAGGGCGTAGGCGGCGCCGTAAGCCTCCAGCGCCCACACCTCCATCTCACCGAAGCGCTGGCCACCGAACTGGGCCTTACCACCCAGCGGCTGCTGGGTGATCATCGAGTACGGACCGGTCGAGCGGGCGTGCAGCTTGTCGTCGACCAGGTGGTGCAGCTTGAGGATGTACATGTACCCGATGGAGATCGGGTCCGGGAACGGCTCACCGGAGCGGCCGTCGAACAGCCTCGCCTTGCCGGTCGGCTGCACCATCCGCTCGCCGTCGCGGTTCGGGATGGTGTGCTGCAGCAGACCCGCCAGCTCGTCCTCGCGCGCGCCGTCGAACACCGGGGTGGCGACGTTGGTGCCGGGGTCGACCTGGTCGGCGCCGATGACCTGAAGGCGCTGCGCCCAGTCCTCGCCGAGCCCGGAGACGTCCCAGCCGCGGCTGGCGAGCCAGCCGAGGTGGATCTCCAGGACCTGTCCCGGGTTCATTCGGGACGGGACACCCAGCGGGTTGAGGATGATGTCGACCGGGGTGCCGTCCTCCAGGAACGGCATGTCCTCGATCGGCAGGATCTTGGAGATGACACCCTTGTTGCCGTGGCGGCCGGCGAGCTTGTCACCGTCGGTGATCTTGCGCTTCTGCGCGACGTAGACGCGGACCAGCTGGTTCACGCCCGGCGGCAGCTCGTCGCCCTCTTCGCGGTCGAAGACGCGGACACCGATGATCTTGCCGGTCTCGCCGTGCGGCACCTTCAGGGAGGTGTCGCGGACCTCACGGGCCTTCTCACCGAAGATCGCGCGGAGCAGACGCTCCTCCGGCGTCAGCTCGGTCTCACCCTTGGGCGTGACCTTGCCGACGAGGATGTCGCCCGCGGTGACCTCGGCGCCGATGCGGATGATGCCGCGCTCGTCGAGGTCGGCCAGGACCTCCTCGGAGACGTTCGGGATGTCCCGGGTGATCTCCTCGGGGCCGAGCTTGGTGTCACGGGCGTCGACCTCGTGCTCCTCGATGTGGATCGAGGAGAGGACGTCGTCCTGCACGAGGCGCTGCGACAGGATGATCGCGTCCTCGTAGTTGTGACCCTCCCACGGCATGAACGCCACGAGCAGGTTCTTGCCCAGGGCCATCTCGCCGTTCTCGGTGGCCGGACCGTCGGCCAGGACCTGGCCCTCGATGATCCGGTCACCCTCGTTGACGATGACCTTCTGGTTGACCGACGTGCCCTGGTTGGAGCGCGAGAACTTGTGCAGGCGGTACGTGATGTACGTGCCGTCGTCGTTGGCGGTGGTGACGTAGTCCGCGGAGACCTCCTGGACCACACCCGCCTTCTCGGCCTTGACCACGTCGCCGGCGTCGACGGCGGAGCGGTACTCCATGCCGGTGCCGACGAGCGGGGCCTCGCTCTTGATGAGCGGCACGGCCTGGCGCATCATGTTCGCGCCCATGAGGGCACGGTTGGCGTCGTCGTGCTCGAGGAACGGGATCATCGCGGTGGCGACGGACACCATCTGGCGCGGCGACACGTCCATGTAGTCGACGTCGTCACCGGGGACGTAGTCGACCTCTCCGCCACGACGGCGGACCAGGACGCGGGCCTCCTCGAACCGCATGTCGTCATTGAGCGTGGCGTTGGCCTGCGCGATGACGAAGCGGTCCTCCTCGTCGGCGGTCAGGTAGTCCACCTCGTCGGTGACCTGGCCTTCGACGACCTTGCGGTACGGGGTCTCGACGAAACCGAACGCGTTGACCCGGCCGTAGGAGGCGAGCGAGCCGATCAGACCGATGTTCGGGCCTTCGGGCGTCTCGATCGGGCACATGCGGCCGTAGTGCGAGGGGTGCACGTCACGGACCTCGAAGCCGGCCCGCTCACGGGAGAGACCACCCGGACCGAGCGCCGACAGACGGCGCTTGTGGGTGAGACCCGACAGCGGGTTGTTCTGGTCCATGAACTGCGACAGCTGGCTGGTGCCGAAGAACTCCTTGATGGAGGCGACGACCGGCCGGATGTTGATCAGGGTCTGCGGCGTGATCGCCTCGACGTCCTGGGTGGTCATGCGCTCGCGCACGACCCGCTCCATACGGGCGAGACCCGTACGGACCTGGTTCTGGATCAGCTCACCGACGCTGCGGAGGCGGCGGTTGCCGAAGTGGTCGATGTCGTCGGTCTCGACGACGATCGACTGACCGCTGTCGCCGACCGTCTCGGTCTCACCGGCGTGCAGCTTGACCAGGTACTTGATCGTCGAGATGACGTCCTCGGTGGTGAGCACACCCGCGCTGAGCGGGGCGTCGGCACCGAGCTTCTTGTTCACCTTGTAGCGGCCGACCTTGGCGAGGTCGTAGCGCTTGGGGTTGAAGTAGAGGTTCTCGAGCAGCGTCTGCGCGGCCTCACGGGTGGGGGGCTCGCCCGGACGCAGCTTGCGGTAGATGTCGAGCAGCGCGTCGTCCTGGCCCTGGGTGTGGTCCTTCTCCAGGGTGGCGCGCATGGACTCGTACTCGCCGAACTCCTCGAGGATCTGCTCGGTCGTCCAGCCGAGCGCCTTGAGCAGAACGGTGACCGACTGCTTGCGCTTGCGGTCGATGCGGACACCGACCATGTCGCGCTTGTCGATCTCCATCTCCAGCCAGGCACCCCGGGACGGGATGATCTTGGCGGAGAAGATGTCCTTGTCGGACGTCTTGTCGATGGAGGAGTCGAAGTAGACACCCGGCGAGCGGACGAGCTGCGACACCACGACACGCTCGGTGCCGTTGATGACGAAGGTGCCCTTGTTCGTCATGAGCGGGAAGTCACCCATGAAGACGGTCTGGGACTTGATCTCGCCGGTCTCGTTGTTGGTGAACTCGGCGGTGACGAAGAGCGGCGCGGCGTACGTGAAGTCGCGGTCCTTGCACTCGTCGATGGAGTTCTTCGGCGGCTCGAAGCGGTGGTCGCGGAACGTCAGCGACATCGACCCGGAGAAGTCCTCGATCGGGGAGATCTCCTCGAAGATCTCCTCCAGACCGGACTTGGTGGGAACGTCCTGACCGTTCTCGAGAGCCTTCTCGACGCGAGCCTTCCAGGCGTCGTTGCCGAGCAGCCAGTCGAAGCTCTCGGTCTGGAGCGCAAGAAGGTTCGGAACCTCGAGGGGCTCCTTGATCTTTGCAAAGGAGATGCGCAGCGGGGCGGTGCTGGCGCCGTTGTTCGTATTCGCGGTCGAGGCAGTGCGCGAGGCGGCCAAGAGGGGGTCCTTCCGAGGGCTCGGACTCACTACGCGCGTACCGGTCCCTCTCTCAGGCTCACGACGGGAAACCCCAGGTCAGGGAAGTTCGGCGTCGGTGCTCGAGTGAGGGCAGACCCCTGGTGACGGGCAGGGGACAGCTAACAGGCAGCGCAAAGGGTCAGTGTAGCCACTTGGCACACTGATGTCCAGTCCCGGTTTCGGAGACCCTCGTTTTTCTCAACGCCCTCGTGTTCGACGCCCTCGGCCCGTTGCCCTCGACGCAGGATGATCCTGCCCTCTTCGCCGTCGATCCATGCCTCGGATTCGGATCGTTGTGACGACGCGTCCTGAGAATTGCGCGCTGCGTGCGGTTCGTCAAGGCCCCCCAGCCGGAATGGGGCCTTCCGGAGACACAACGAAGATCACCATACCCCTCGCCACGACGAGTGCAAGGCAACCGTGGTCCCCCCGCGGATACGCCGAAGAGCGACCACCCGGATGGATGATCGCTCTTCGGTGCGTTCGCGTTACAGCCTCTTCAGGCCGCGGTCACGCGGGTGAGGTTCGCGGAACCCCGTGAGGTGTTACTTGACCTCGACGGAGGCGCCGGCGCCCTTGAGGGACTCGGCAGCCTTCTCCGCGGCCTCCTTGGTGACCTTCTCGAGGACCGGCTTCGGAGCGCCGTCGACGAGGTCCTTGGCCTCCTTCAGACCCAGGGAGGTCAGCTCGCGCACGACCTTGATGACCTGGATCTTCTTGTCGCCGGCGCCGGTGAGGACGACGTCGAACTCGTCCTGCTCCTCGGCAGCCTCGGCCGGGGCGCCGGTGGCGGCCGGGCCGGCCACGGCGACCGCGGCGGCGGCGGTGACGTCGAACTTCTCCTCGAAGGCCTTCACGAACTCGGAGAGCTCGATGAGGGTCATCTCCTCGAACTGGGCAAGCAGCTCGTCCTGGGTGAGCTTCGCCATGATGGCGGTCCTTCCACTCGATCGGCGGGTGCCGTATGTACTGGATGTGGCGGGCGTACGTCGGCCCGCTGCGACCCCGGCCGCCTCATGCGGCAAGGGTCAGAAAGCGAGCCGAATTACTCGGCACCGCCCTGCTCGGCCTGCTTGGCACGGAGCGCGTCCACGGTGCGGACGAGCTTCGAGGGCAGCGCCTGGAAGAGCTGAGCAGCCTGGGACTGCTTGCCCTTGAAGGCACCGGCCAGCTTGCTGAGCAGAACCTCGCGGGACTCGAGGTCCGCAAGCTTCTTGATCTCGTCGGCGGACAGCGCCTTGCCGTCAAGGACACCGCCCTTGATGACGAGATTCGGGTTGTCCTTGGCGAAGTCACGGAGACCCTTCGCCGACTCCACCGGGTCACCGGTGACGAAGGCGACAGCCGTCGGACCGTTGAACAGGTCGTCCAGCGTGGTGATCCCGGCCTCGTTGGCCGCAATCTTGGTCAGCGTGTTCTTCACCACGGCGTACTTGGCGTTCTCACCGAGCGACCGGCGCAGGGTCTTGACCTGCGCCACGGTGAGACCGCGGTACTCGGTAAGCACGGCAGCGGTGGAGTTGCGGAACGCTTCCGTCAACTCGGACACTGCGGCAGCCTTGTCGGGCCTCGCCATAGAGCCTCGGCCTCCTTCCGGGTGATTCTGACCGCGCGGACCCGAAGGAGGAGACTGGGAAAACGAAACGCCCCGGCGCAGGCGCTCGGGGCGGACTCGACCGGGCGCCTACGCGTGAGCGCGTCTGCTCCGGGAGTTCTTCCACTGACACCTGCGCGGGTCGCCCACTTTGCAGTAGGTCCTTCGGCCACCACACCCTCAGGTGAGCGTGCGGTAACGACCAGCGGTCTTTGGCTTCTCGAGGAGAGTACGTGACTCGGGCACCGACGGGCAAATCCGGTGCTCAGCGGCTTTCGGCGGCCCCCTTGGAGCGGGCCAGCTCCGTGAAGTCACGGGTGTCGGAGGCGGGAGGCGCCTCGGCGGCGATACGGACGCCGTAGTCCCGGTAGTAGGCGGTGCTGACCAGGCTGCCCTGGGCGGTGTCGGCCCGCTCCACCTTCTTGACCAGCAGGTTCCGGTGGTCGATCCACAGGTCGACGGTTTCCGTGCGGACCCCGGCCTGGTCGAGCTGCCGCTTCAGCCCGGCCAGCTCGCGCGCGCTGAGCCCGCTGTCCCGGCCCGCCAGGTCGGCCACCCGGACCCGGCCCCGGTAGTGCGTCGCCAGGGCGCCCCGGACCCGCTCGGTGCCGACCCGGCGCACGTCCCCGGAGGCCAGCAGCATCTTCACCGACTGGTTGGGGGTGGTGTTGCGCATCTGGTCCTTCAGATACATCCCGAAGCCGTCGCCGCCGCGCGCCAGATCGGCGTACCCGTACTTGATCCAGTGCCTGCCGCCGGCCCGCTTGGCGAAGGCGTCGCTCATGCGCGCGTAGTAGGCGTCCGGGAGGTAGCGGGCCCTGAGGGACGGGGTGCCGGCCCTGCGCATCGCGGCAGCCAGGGCACCGCCGGTGTAACGGATGGTGAGGTGGCCGGTGACCCCGTCGTGCCAGCGCAGGGCGCCGTCCGAGGACAGGGAGAGGGTCTTGCCGTAGCTGAGCGTGGAGCGCACCCGGACCGACTCGGCGCGGTCGGTGGAGTGCTCGGCGGAGCGCAGGGCGGCCATCGAGCGGGCCTGGCCGGCGTCGTGGGCGTCGCCGCACGCGGCCGGGGTGGACAGGGCCAGCGCCATCGCCGCGAACCCCGCCCGGCGGACGTTCGTGCTCCTCATCCGGTCCCCCACCTCTGTACGCGCCTGTCGGCACCGTAACCCAGGGTGCTCCCGGCCGGGAGGGGAGGCGGAAAAGGGGAGGACCCCGCACCCGGAGGGGGTGCGGGGTCCTCGGCCTGCCTCACGCGTCGCAGACGCGGCTACCGGTGAGCGAAGGCTCAGACGGCGGCCGGGTCCTCCTCGACGAGGAGGTTGCGGGTGCGGTTCTGGTCCACCAGGATGCCGGGGCCCATCGTGGTGCTGATGGCGGCCTTCTTGATGTAGCGACCCTTGGCGGCGGACGGCTTCAGACGGAGGATCTCCTCCAGCGCGGCGCCGTAGTTCTCCACCAGCTTGTCGTCGTCGAACGACGTCTTGCCGATGATGAAGTGCAGGTTCGAGTGCTTGTCGACGCGGAACTCGATCTTGCCGCCCTTGATCTCGGTCACGGCCTTGGCCACGTCCGGGGTCACGGTGCCGGTCTTCGGGTTCGGCATCAGACCACGCGGGCCGAGGACGCGGCCGAGGCGGCCGACCTTGCCCATGAGGTCCGGGGTGGCGACGACGGCGTCGAAGTCCAGACGGCCCTTCGCCACCTCGTCGATCAGCTCGTCGGCACCGACGATGTCGGCGCCGGCGGCACGCGCGGCCTCGGCACGGTCACCGGTCGCGAAGACCAGGACCCGAGCGGTCTTACCAGTGCCGTGCGGGAGGTTCACGGTGCCACGGACCATCTGGTCGGCCTTGCGCGGGTCGACACCCAGGCGGAAGGCGACCTCGACGGTGCCGTCGAACTTGGTCGTGGAGGTCTCCTTGGCGAGACGGACGGCCTCGAGCGGGGCGTACAGCTTCTCCCGGTCGACCTTGGCGTCCGCAGCGCGGAGAGCCTTGCTGCGCTTGCTCACAACTTGCTCCTGTGTGTTCTGAAAAAGGAGTCGTGGTGTACGGGCCGAGCAGGCCCTGCCACGTGCGACCGCCCGTTCGGCAGCCGCGGGGAACTACGAAGGTGGGGCTCAGCCCTCGACCGTGATGCCCATGGAGCGCGCGGTACCGGCGATGATCTTCGCGGCGGCGTCCAGGTCATTGGCGTTGAGGTCGGGCATCTTCGTGGTGGCGATCTCGCGGACCTGCGCGTCGGTGATCTTCGCGACCTTGGTCTTGTGCGGCTCGCCGGAGCCCTTCTCGACACCAGCGGCCTTGAGGATCATCTTCGCGGCCGGCGGAGTCTTGGTCACGAAGGTGAAGGAACGGTCCTCGTAGACCGTGATCTCCACCGGGATGACCCAGCCACGCTGCGACTCGGTCGCGGCGTTGTAGGCCTTGCAGAACTCCATGATGTTGACGCCGTGCTGACCGAGCGCGGGGCCGACCGGCGGGGCCGGGTTCGCCGCACCGGCGTTGATCTGGAGCTTGATGAGCCCCGTGACCTTCTTCTTCTTGGGAGGCATAGCTCTCCGGGTCCTTTCGATTCGGGTCCTGCCCGCGTAAGGGGACCAACCCGGACGCAGGCATACCGCACAACGATAGCGGGTATAGATGTGCGGCTAAAAACCGTGCAGGTCAGACCGGCTGCGAGAGCCCGTCTGACCTGCACGGAAGCGTGTGACCAGAAAAACTAGTTCTTCTGGATCTGGTCGAAGCTCAGCTCGACCGGGGTCTCGCGGCCGAAGATCTCGACGAGGCCCTTGACCTTCTTCGAGTCGGCGTTGATCTCGTTGATCGTGGCCTGGAGGGTGGCGAAGGGGCCGTCGGTGACGGTGACCGAGTCGCCGACCTCGAAGTCCAGCACCTGGACCTCGACCTTGCGCTGCGGGGCGGGCTTGCCCTCGGCCTCGGCGGCCTCGCGGGCGGCCTTCTCCTCGGCCTCCGGGGCGAGCATCTTGACGATCTCGTCCAGGGTCAGCGGGTAGGGGTCGTAGGCGTTGCCGACGAAGCCGGTGACGCCGGGGGTGTTGCGGACGACGCCCCAGGACTCGTTCGTCAGGTCCATGCGGACCAGGACGTAACCCGGCAGCTTGTTCTGCTTGATCGTCTTGCGGTCGCCGTTCTTGATCTGGACGACCTCTTCCTGCGGCACCTCGGCCTGGAAGATGTAGTCCTCGACGTTCAGCGAGACGGCGCGCTGCTCCAGGTTCGTCTTCACACGGTTCTCGTAACCCGCGTAGGTGTGGATGACGTACCACTCGCCGGGCAGCGTGC
Source organism: Streptomyces sp. SID1328 (assembly GCF_009865595.1). Classification (NCBI taxonomy): domain Bacteria; kingdom Bacillati; phylum Actinomycetota; class Actinomycetes; order Kitasatosporales; family Streptomycetaceae; genus Streptomyces; species Streptomyces sp. SID1328. Next base: position 19,008 of record NZ_WWKH01000659.1, read on the forward strand.
GCAGCTCCTCGCGGAGCGCGGCGACGGGGTCGACCGGCGCGGCCGGCTCCTCCTCGACGACCTCGGCGGCGTCCTGGGCCTCGACGGCTTCGCCGGCCTCGCCCGCCTCGTCGGTCTCGACGACGTCCTCTTCGACCTCGGTGACCGCTTCGGCGGGCTCGCCCGCAGCGGCCTCGGCAGCCTCGAACTCGTCCTGCTCGTCCGCGCCCTCGACGGTGTCGAGCTCGGCGTCCACCGCCTCGGCGGTTTCTCGGCGAGGCTCGGTGGCGTCGTTCAGGTTCGGGTCAGACACGATGGCTGCTTCTTCCTGGATACATAGGGGTGGAACATGCGAAAAAAGGCGCCGGTACCACGGCGCCCTTCGCTCTTGGCTCAGCCGAAGACGTACTTGGCCGCGTGGTTGAGGCCATAGTCAATCACGGTGACCAAGCCAATCATGATGACGACGAAGACGATCACGACGGTCGTGTACGACGTCAGCTGATTGCGGGTCGGCCAGACGACCTTGCGGAGTTCCGCGATGATCTGGCGGTAGAAGGTGGCAAGACGCTTCAGCGGGCCCTTCTTGGCACGCTTGCCGCCCTTGCGGGGCTTCTTGGCATCCGACAGCTCGTCCTGGGCATCAGGCGTGTCGATGGAGCCCACGGCGTCCGTCATGCGTCCTCACCTGATCCCGGAATCGTGGCCGTGCCGCGCCCGGTGAATTCAGAGCCGCACGGCGGTGCATTGCTGTACGTACATGCGCACACATCCTGGCGGTGTGTGTAGCAGGGCCGGAGGGACTTGAACCCCCAACCGCCGGTTTTGGAGACCGGTGCTCTACCAATTGAGCTACGACCCTTTGGTGTCCCCCAACCTACCGCATCCGCCCGACCGCCCAGTGTGGAGCGGTCACGCGGTGGCTGCTGGAGGCCAACGAGGTGAGAGTGTACGTGCTCCACGCCCCCGCGTCGAACAGAAAGTGCCCGGCCGGGCGCCCGGAGTGGAAGATCGTCCAGGCGGCGGCCCGGATTCGGACCCTTGTTCCGCCGGCCGCCCGGTGCTGTTCAGTCTGTGAAACCCGTGTGCCCGCCGTGTTTCCGGTCTGGAACGATGGGCGTATGAGCGCTGCAACCCCTCCCACCGAGCGCCGGGTCTCCGCCCGAGTCGGCGCGATCTCCGAGTCCGCCACCCTCGCCGTGGACGCCAAGGCCAAGGCCCTCAAGGCCGCCGGGCGTCCGGTGATCGGCTTCGGCGCCGGTGAACCCGACTTCCCGACCCCGGACTACATCGTCGAGGCGGCCGTAGAGGCCTGCCGGAACCCGAAGTTCCACCGCTACACCCCGGCCGGCGGCCTGCCCGAGCTGAAGGCGGCCATCGCCGCGAAGACCCTGCGGGACTCCGGCTACGAGGTCGACGCCTCGCAGATCCTGGTGACCAACGGCGGCAAGCAGGCCATCTACGAGGCGTTCGCCGCGATCCTCGACCCGGGCGACGAGGTCATCGTCCCGGCGCCGTACTGGACCACCTACCCGGAGTCGATCCGGCTCGCGGGCGGTGTCCCGGTGGAGGTCGTGGCGGACGAGACGACCGGCTACCGCGTCACCGTCGAACAGCTGGAGGCCGCCCGCACGGAGAAGACGAAGGTCGTCCTCTTCGTCTCGCCGTCCAACCCGACCGGCGCGGTCTACAGCGAGGCCGAGGCGGAGGCCATCGGCCGCTGGGCCGTCGAGCACGGCCTGTGGGTGCTGACCGACGAGATCTACGAGCACCTGGTCTACGGCGACGCCACCTTCACCTCGCTGCCCGCGATCCTGCCCGAGCTGCGGGACAAGTGCATCGTGGTCAACGGTGTCGCCAAGACGTACGCCATGACCGGCTGGCGGGTGGGCTGGGTCATCGGTCCGAAGGACGTGGTCAAGGCCGCGACCAACCTCCAGTCGCACGCCACCTCCAACGTCTCCAACGTCGCGCAGGCCGCCGCGCTGGCCGCCGTCTCCGGCGACCTGAAGGCCGTGGCGGAGATGCGCGAGGCGTTCGACCGGCGCCGCCGGACCATCGTGCGGATGCTGAACGAGATCGACGGCGTGCTGTGCCCGGAGCCGGAGGGTGCCTTCTACGTCTACCCGTCGGTGAAGGACCTCCTGGGCAAGGAGATCCGGGGCAAGCGCCCCGCGACCACGGTCGAGCTGGCCGCGCTGATCCTGGAGGAGGCCGAGGTCGCGGTCGTCCCCGGTGAGGCGTTCGGCACGCCGGGGTACCTGCGGCTGTCGTACGCGCTGGGTGACGAGGACCTGATCGAGGGTGTCAGCCGGATGCAGAAGCTGCTGGCGGAGGCGCGGGACTGAGGTCCTTTTCGGCGGGGCGCGGCCTGTTCACGGTGAGCAGGCCGCGCCCCGCTTCTGTGTGCGAGCAAGACCACTAAAGGGGAACCGGCTACCGGTGTGGCCTCCCGGTGCGGCAGGATCTCTGGATGGAGCGTGTACGTGATCTCTCGGAGCTTCCCAAGGCCCATCTGCATCTGCACTTCACCGGCTCGATGCGCCCCGGCACCGTCCTGGAGCTGGCCGACAAATACGGCGTCCGGCTGCCCGAGACCCTGATCGATGCCCTGACCAGCGGCGAGCCGCCGAAACTGCGGGCCACCGACGAGCGCGGCTGGTTCCGCTTCCAGCGGCTGTACGACGCGGCGCGCTCGTGCGTGCGTGAGCCCGAGGACATCCAGCGGCTGGTCCGGGAGGCCGCCGAGGAGGATGTCCGGGACGGCTCGGGCTGGCTGGAGATCCAGGTGGACCCGACCTCGTACGCCCCCCGGCTGGGCGGACTGATCCCGGCGCTGGAGATCATCCTGGACGCGGTGGACAGCGCCTCCCGCGACACCGGGCTCGGGATGCGGGTGCTGGTGGCCGCGAACCGGATGAAGCACCCGCTGGACGCCCGCACGCTGGCCCGTCTCGCGGTGCGGTACGCGGACCGGGGCGTCGTCGGCTTCGGCCTCTCCAACGACGAGCGGCGCGGCATGGCGCGCGACTTCGACCGGGCCTTCCACATCGCCCGCGAGGGCGGTCTGCTGTCGGCGCCGCACGGCGGTGAGCTGACCGGCCCGGCCTCGGTGCGCGACTGCCTGGACGACCTGCACGCCACCCGGATCGGGCACGGGGTGCGCGCCGCAGAGGACCCGCGCCTGCTGAAGCGGCTCGCGGACCGGGGCATCACCTGCGAGGTCTGCCCGGCCTCCAACGTGGCTCTCGGCGTCTACGAGAAGCCCGAGGACGTCCCCCTGCGCACTCTGTTCGAGAGCGGCGTCCCGCTGGCCCTCGGCGCCGACGACCCCCTCCTCTTCGGCTCCCGGCTGGCCGCCCAGTACGAGATCGCCCGCCATCACCACGCCTTCACCGACGCCGAACTCGCCGAACTGGCCCGGCAGTCGGTACGCGGGTCGGCGGCGCCCCCTGAGACGAAGGAGCGTCTGCTGGCGGGCGTGGACAAGTGGCTGACCGAGCCGGTGAGCGCATGAGGCTGACCGTGTTCGGCGCCACCGGCGGTGTGGGCGGCGAGATCGTCCGGCAGGCCCTGGACGCGGGGCACGAGGTGACGGCCGTCGTCCGGGACCCGGCCCGGCTCACCGTCACCGGGGAGCGGCTGCAGGTGGTCCGGGCCGGCCTGTCCGACCCGGAGGCGCTGCGCGGCGCCGTCGCGGGCC
>NZ_WWKH01000660.1:0-31477 GCF_009865595.1 Streptomyces sp. SID1328
GAGACTGTCCCTTCGGATCAAGGGGAGGGGCTGTCGAGCATGAAACGTGGCTTTCGAGGACTGGTGACGGTCGCCGTCGTGCTGGCCGGGGGCGGCTGCGCGGCCGATGCACTGCCGGCGCGTCCCGCCGGCGCCCGAGTCGCGCCGTCCGAGCGGGCCTGCCCGCACGGAACCTTCCGGTGGGGCAAGGTCGTGAAGAGGGAGGTGCTGGCCGGGGTATCGGACGCCCGGCGCTTCGATGTACGGCACGGGGCCACCATCCACGCGACCTTCGAGGCGGCTCCCCTCCGCTCCCTCCACGCGGGCGTCACACCGGCCGAGGACACGCAGGACCAGCGTGCCGCCATCGCAGCGCTGGAGAGGAAGACCGGCGTCGAACTGGCTGACGCGGGAGAGGACTTCAGGCTTGGTGCGGACAGAGTGCAGGAGGTGTGGTTCAAGAAGTCGGCGGGCGTCCTGTTCTACGCCGTCGGCGTCACCACCTATGAGGCGTCCTTCGCGCACTACTGCGTGCCGGCGGACACGACACCGACACGCGGCACCGTGGCCACGTGGTCACCGGTGACGTACGGCGATCTCGTCAAGTGCGGGATCGACGAGAAGCTGGAACCGTCGAGCATCGAGGCCGAGAGGCTCGTGTGCCGCTGACCAGATCGTTCCGGGTGGCACGGCACGGCCGGTCGGCGCGCTCAGCCGATTCTCCGCGTTGAAGCGAGCCGTCCCGGTTGTGGGACCCCCTCCGACGTACGGTTTTGGCCGGCGGAAACGGCCGAAACCGCCCTGGAGGAACGATGACGCAAGCTGCGGGTCAGGCGCCCCGGACCACCAAGGGGCTGAACGGGTACATGCTGATGGCGGCCGTGGTGTCCGCGATCAGCGGGCTGCTGTACGGCTACGACACCGGCATCATCTCCGGCGCGCTGCTCCAGATCTCCGAGGAGTTCCACATCGGGAACACGATGAAGGAGACCATCGCCGCCGGAATCCTGCTGGGCGCCGTCATCGGCTCGCTGAGCTGCAGCCTGCTGTGCGAGCGCTTCGGGCGGCACCGCACCATCCTGCTGATCTGCTGCGTGTTCATCGCGGGCAGCCTGACCTGCGCGGTCGCTCCCAACGCCGTGGGCCTGGCCCTCGCCCGCGTGCTGCTGGGCTTCGCGGTCGGCGGCGCCACCCAGACCGTGCCGATGTACGTGGCCGAGCTGGCGCCCAGGACGATCCGCGGCCGCCTGGTGCTCTGCTTCCAGCTCGCCATCGGCGTCGGCATCGTCATCGCCACGATCGTCGGAGCGAGCGAGGCCGTGTCCTGGCGGGTGGCGATCGGCGCGGCCGCCGCCCCCGCACTGCTGATGCTGCTGGGCCAGTTGCGGCTCCCCGAGAGTCCCCGCTGGCTGATCCTCCGCAAGGGCGACGTCGACGAGGCGGAGAAGGTCCTGAAGCGGGTACGCCCCGCGGGCTACGACGTCGACTCCGAGTTGGCCGAGATCAGCGCCCTGGCCCGCCGTCAGCAGCGCACCGACCGGAACCACCAGGGCTGGCGCGGACTGCGGCAGAAGTGGGTGCGTCCGGCGCTGGTCGTCGGCTGCGGCATCGCCGTCTTCACCCAGCTCTCCGGCATCGAGATGATCATCTACTACGCGCCGACCATCCTCACCGACAACGGCTTCGATCGCTCCTCGGCGCTCCGGGTCAGCGTGGCGCTCGGAGTGGTCTACCTGGTGATGATGATCGTCGGCCTGTGGATCGTCGACAAGGTCGGCCGCCGCAGGCTCACCCTGATCATGGTGCCCGGCGCCGCCCTGAGCCTGTTCGTGCTGGGCGGCTTCTACATCACCGGCCACGGCACTCGCGCCTACGTCCCGGCCATCGTCGCCTGCCTGCTGACCTTCATGTTCTTCAACGCGGGCGGCCTCCAGCTCATGGGCTGGCTGACCGGCTCCGAGATCTACCCGCTGACCGTGCGGGCCGCCGCCACCAGCGTCCAGTCGGCCACCCTGTGGAGCACCAACCTCCTGATCACCCTCACCCTGCTCAGCATGATCAGCGCCTTCGGGGTGGGCCAGGTGTTCTGGATCTACGCCCTCTTCAACGTCGCCGCCTGGCTGTTCGTCCGGCGGAAGATGCCGGAACTCACCGGGCACAGCCTGGAGGACATCGAACAGCACCTGAAGAACCACGAGTTCCGGCCCGAGGACTTCGCCCGCTCCTGACCGGCACCCTCACCGCGCGGGCCGGAAGCAGGCCGTGACCTCCTTGCCGCGCGGGCACGGGTAGGCGCCCCAGCTGTCGGCCAGCGCGTCCACCAGCAGCATGCCCCGCCCGCCGGTCGCCCCCGTGGTCGGCCTGCGCTGTTCCGGCAGCTGCGGCGAGGCGTCGTGCACGGTGACATGCAGGCACTCGCTGTCCCAGGTGAGCACGAGCTGCGCGGTGGCCCGGGCGTGCACATGGGCGTTGGTGACCAGCTCGGACACGGTCAGCAGCACCGCGTCCACCGTGTCCGGCGCGCTCCGCGCCCAGCCCAGGCTCTCCAGATGGCCGCGCGTCCAGTCCCGCGCCGCCTTCACGCCACTGCTGACCGGCAGCGACCGCGCCCACCCCACGGCGCGCAGGGAGGACTCGCTCAAGGAAGATTCATCGACGCTCATGACACCCGCCTTCCCCACGATCGCCGCGGCACCCCGCCGAAAGCCTTGACTTCGCGAGCACTCCAAGTGATGAGCTCCTCGTTGTCCACGAACACCGAGGGGGATGAACATGAACGACTCACCGGTCGCGCTCATCACAGGCGGCGGCAGCGGCATCGGCGCGGCCGTGGCGCGGCAGTTGCTGGAAGCCGGCACCCGGGTCACCGTCACCGGACGCGGCAAGGACCGGCTGAGGGAGTTCGCCGAGAGCGTCGGCGACCCCGGCGAGCTGCTCATCGTCCCGGGCAGCGCGTCGTCCTACGAGGACGTCCGGGACGCGGTGGACCGCACCGTCGAGCGGTACGGGCGGCTGGACACCGTCATCGCCAACGCCGGTGTCGCCACCCACGACTCCGTCGCCGAGGGCGACCCGGCGGGGTGGAGCGAGATGGTGCTGACGAACGTCCTCGGCCCGGCTCTGCTCATCCGCGCCGCCGTCGACGCGCTCAAGGAGACCCGCGGCCGGATCGTCCTCATCGGAAGCGTCGCCGGGTTCGTGCATACGCCCGGCAACCTCTACGGGGCGACCAAGTGGGCGGTCACCGGGCTCGCCGAGAACACCCGGCGCCAGGTCACCGAGTACGGCATCGGCGTCACCCTGGTCGCGCCCGGCCGGGTGGAGACCCCGTTCTGGGACGGCTACGGCAGCCTGCCGCCGGGGCATCTGCTGACCGCCGGCCAGATCGCCGACTCGGTGGTCTGGGCGATCCAGCAGCCGGCCGGGGTCGACGTCAACACCGTCGTCGTACGTCCGGTCGGACAGCCCAACTGAGCCGACGCGACGGGCTCCGGCCGAGCGAACTTCCGCTCGGCCGGAGCCCGTTCGGTACGGAGCACGCGCGCTAGCGGCGCTTGCGGCGGCTCAGCAGGGTCAGCGCCACCACCGCGACCGCGCCGGCGACCAGCAGCTTGCGCTTGTCGCGGACCTGCTCGGGCGCCCGCTCCTGCCAGAGCTGCTCGGCCTGACCGGCCTTGGCCCGGACCTGGGTCGCCGCGACGGCGGCCTTCTCCTTGACCGGGTCCGGCACCTTCTCCGCCAGCCTCTGCGCGGTCTCGGCGGTCTGCACCTTGAGCGCGGCCGCCTTCTCCTGGGCACGAGCCTTGACGTCGGCCTTGTCGGTGAGGGCCTCCACGGTCTCCCCGAGCTCATGGCGGGTCCGCTCGACCTGCTCCCGAAGCTCCTCGGGGCTCGCGGAGGAGGACTCCTCGAACGGCTGCTGTGTCATCGCTTGGCACTCTCCTTGATCTCGGCCACATCGGCCTTCACACTGTCGATGGTCTGTTCCGGAGCGGGCGGGGCGGCCTGGCCGATCTCCTTCTTCCCGGTCAGGGCGAGCACCGCTGTGACCGCGCCGAGGACGCCGGTGACGATGAGAGCCGCGGCCCACACCGGAAGAGGTACGGCCAGACCGGCGATCGCCGTGGCCACCAGGGCCTGGAGCGTGAGGAAACCGACCAGGCCGGCGCCTCCGAAGAGTCCGCCGCCCTTGCCGTAGAGCTTGCCCTTCTCCTTCATCTCCGCCTGAGCCAGCCGGAGTTCACCGCGCACCAGCTCGGTGAGCTGCTGCGAGGCGCGTTGCACCAATTCGCCGACCGGCTCCTCACGGGCCACCGTCTGTTCACGGTCGGGTTCGAACATGACCATCACCCCTCCTGCGTATCCGCAAATCCGGATGCCCCGGTTACGCCAAGAGACGCCTGCCAGGGCCCTGTTGCACAGGGCCCTCACACAGGCGGCACCGAGATGGACGTGGCAGGCGGGGAACGTGTTACGGCTGTGGCCAGCGGTCCGCCTCGCGGGTGGCCGGCTCGTCCGTTTCGAAGGGGCTGGCGGCCCGGCTGGAGTCGAGGATCTCGTCGCCGAACAGGTCCTGCAGCCAGTTGGCCTGGTAGACGGTGTCGAGGTAGCGCTCGCCCAGGTCCGGCGCGATGGCCACCGCCGTCATGTCACGGGTGTCGTGGCGGGCCAGCCAGTGCGCCGCGCCGCTCACCACCGTGCCGGTGGACCCGCCGAAGAGAAAGCCACGCCGGGCCATCTGATGGCAGGCCCGGATGGTGTCCGCCTCCTCCACCCGGATCACCTCGTTGACGTAGGACTCGTCCAGCAGCGGCGGCCGCATGCTCATCCCGAGGCCGGGGATCATCCGGCGGCCGGGCTCCCCGCCGAAGGCGACCGAGCCCACGCTGTCCACCGCGACGATGCGCACCGGGCGGTGCCACTGCCGGAAGTACCGGGCGCATCCCATCAGCGTCCCGGCGGTGCCCGTCCCGACGAACAGCACGTCCAGGCGCGGGAATTGCCGCGCGATCTGCGGCGCGGTCGTGCGGTAGTGCGCCTGCCAGTTGCCGGGGTTGGTGTACTGGCTGAGCCATACGTACCGGTCGTCGGAGGCGCACAGTGAGCGTACGTACTCGATCCGCGTGCCCAGGAACCCGCCGTTCTCGTCCAGGTCGGCCACGATGTGCACCTTGCTGCCGAGGGACTCCATCAGCAGCCGGGTGGACAGATTGCAGCGCGAGTCCGTGACGCACAGGAACTTGTAGCCCTTGCTCGCGGCGATCATGCTGAGCGCCACGCCGAGGTTCCCGGACGAGGATTCGACGATGACGGAGTCCGGCTTGAGGATGCCCTCCCGCTCGGCGCTCTCCACCATCTCGTTCGCGGCCTTCAGCTTGATGGAGCCGGCGAAGTTGAAACCCTCGCACTTCAGGTAGAGGGGACATCCGAGGATCGACTTGAGGTCGACGAAGAGATGGCCTTCGTTGAAGTCATGAGGAGCGGATATGACAGGCACGATGGGCCTCCTGGTGCCGGGGAAGGGCAGCGCTCTCAGCCGTACCGGCGCAGGTCGTGGAAGAAGTTGTCGATGAGGCCGAGGTTCCCCGCGGCGGCCGTCTCGTCGTAGACGTACTTGCCGACGGCGAGGTCGAGGACGCCGAGCCCGAAGGGCGAGAACACGATCGGCCGGTCGGGCGGCGGCGCGGCCCGGCCGAGCATCACGTCGTTCAGCGTGCCGTTGAGGAAGTCCCGGTTGCCGGTGCGCTGTTCGACCAGGTGCGGGGAGGTGTCGGCCTTCAGGCAGTGCTCGACGTCGTCCACGAAGTTGGCCGACGCCAGGAGGACTTCGGGGGCGAGGTCGCGCAACGAGACGTGCAGGACAACGGGGTTGTGGGAGAACAGCGAGGCGTCGGTGACGTGCGGCTGTCCGGCGACGGTGGCGAAGACCACCAGGTCGCTGGAGCGGATCAGGTCCGCCGCGCTGTCGTGGACCGTGACGTCGGCGCCCGTCCCGGTCTGCCGCAGGTAGTCGCAGAACCCGGCGGCGCTGTCGGCGGCCAGGTCGTGCACCCCGACCGCCTCGAACTCCCAGCCCGTGCCGGCCAGGAAGGTGTGGATGTAGCGGGCGATCAGACCGGTGCCGAAGAACCCGACGCGGGTCGGACGCGGCCGGTTGCGGCTGAACCAGTCGGCGGCCAGCGCGGCGGACGCGGCCGTCCGGGTCGCGCTGATGATGGAACTCTCCAGACACGCGAACGGATAGCCCGTCGTGGGGTCGTTGAGGATCAGCACCGCCGAGGCGCGGGGGAGCCCCGACCGGACGTTGTCCGGGAAGCTGGAGATCCACTTCATGCCGTCCACGCCCACGGACCCGCCGACCGAGGCCGGCAGCGCGATGATCCGCGAGCTGGGCCGGTCGGGGAAGCGCAGGAAGTAGGACGGCGGGTTCACCGAGTCCCCGGCCCCGTGCAGCCGGTAGGTGGCCTCGACCAGGTCCGTGATCTCCCGCTCGCGCCCGGCGAGCGCCTTCTGCACCTGCTCACCGGAGATCACGGCGAACGTCGGCGAGGCCGGGCCGGGGTGGGCCGGCTGCGCGGTGGTGGGCAACAGGTCGGTCATCGCTCGCTCGCCTCCGGGTTCGTGGCACCGGCGTCCAGTCGGCGCGGGTCGGCCATGCCGACCAGCACCTGCCTGTCCCCGGTGTAGGGCTCCCTGCTGTGCGCGGTGCGCACGTTGTCGACGAGGAGCAGATCGCCGGCCTGCCACGGCTCGCGCCGGGTGTGCTTCTCGTACGTCGCGTTGAGCAGCTCGACGACGTCCTCGCTGATCGGGCTGCCGTCCCCGTAGCGGGTGTTGAACGGCAGCCCGTCCGCGCCGTAGATGTCCACCAGGTACTCGCGGACCTCGGGGGCGAGCGTCCACTCGTTGAGGAACGCGATCTGGTTGAACCAGCACGCCTCGCCCGTCACCGGGTGCCGGACCACGGCCGGGCGCCGCTGCGTGGTGCGCAGCGAACCGTCCGGCTGCCAGACGAAGTCGATGCCGTTGGCCCGGCAGTAGCTCTCCACCCCGGCGCGGTCGGCGGTCCCGAACGACTCCTCCAGGGACGCCCCGATCTCGTCGTTGTAGGACCGGGTCAGCAGCCAGCCCTCCCGCTCGAAGCGCGTCCGCACCTCGGCGGGCAGCTCCCGCAGCACCTCCGCCGCGTCCGCCACCGCCGTCGCCCCGCCGTCCTCGGGCGCGGTCAGACAGGCGAACAGCATCAGACCGGGCGGCTCCTGGGTGTAGCTCAGCTCGTGGTGCATGCACATCGGCTGATTCGCCGGCCAGGTCGTGGACACGTACAGCCCCGAGCCGAAGGTCTCGCGCGGCGCGAAGGACTCCCGCTCCGTCATCAGACCGCCGGTCAGCCGGTCGAACACGGCCCGGACCTGCTCCGGGTCCCGCAGCCCCAGGCCCCGCACCAGCAGCGACCCGTGCTCGGCGACCAGGGCGCGCAGCACGTCGCGGTACCGCGCCGCCCAGCCCGGCACGTCCGGCGGGGTGTCGATACGGGCCACCGGCGGTCTGCCCGGCCGCAGCTCCACGTCGAGCGGGGCTGCCAGGGAAGAGGTCGACATGTCGGATTTCCTTTCGGTCGCCCGCCATTGGGCTGAAGGGGGGAAGGTCAGGAGGAGGCCAGCGGCTCCACGGCGGTCAGTACGGCCTTCGCCGCCTCGGTGGGGCGCAGGCGCGGGAAGTAGTGCCCGCCGTCGGGGAGTTCGTGCAGGTCGACGTGGCCGGCCAGCAGCAGCCAGTCCCGGTGGGCCCCGGTGTACCCGGCCGTGTACGGGTCGTCGGCGGCCACCACCACCGACACCGGCGCCGAGAGCCGCACCGCCGGCGGATTCTCCAGGGCCTGGGAGAAGTACCGGTGCGCGGAGAGGCAGTCGTGGCGGTAGGCGGCGCCGACGCGCTCGGCGTGCCGGGCGGTCAGTTCCGCCAGCTCGACATAACCACCTTCCTCGGCGAGCCGCGCGGCGATCTCGGCGTCACTGCGGACCGACAGCGCCTCCACGGCGGCATGCCGCTCGGCGGCCGTGCCCAGCAGCTGTGCGCCCAGGAACAGCCGCGCCACCTCCACTCCGCCCTCCTCGAGCCTGCGGGCCGTCTCCACGGCCGCCGCGGCGCCGGACGAGTGACCCCACAGCATGACCCGGGTCAGACCGCGTGCGGTGATCTCCGCCGCGACCCGCTCCGCCACCTCGGCGACCGATCCGAACGGCTCCTGCCGCCCGGCCAGGTCGTGCCCCGGCAGCTCCACCGCGAGCACGTGCATCCCGCTGCCCGCCAGCGCGCTCGCCATCGGCTGGAAATTGACCGCGTTGCCGCCCGCGTACGGGAAGCACACCAGCGCGCACTCCGGCGTTCCGTCGGACGCCGCCAGCGGCTGGAGCAGCTCCCCGTCCGGCCCGGCCGCACCGTCCAGCAGGGCGGCCAGGTCGGCGAGGACCGGGTTGCGGGTGATGTCCTTCAGGGACACCGCGCGGTCCAGCGCGATCGTCAGCTTCACCGCCGTCAGGGAGGTGCCGCCGGAGTCGAAGAAGTGGTCCGTACGGCTGATCCGTTCCTCGGCGATGCCGAGCAGTCCGGCCCAGGCGGCCACGAGCCTGCGCTCGGCCGGGGTGCGCGGCGCACGGTCCTGGGCGTCGGCTCGCGCGGCCGGCGTGCTCTGCTCGGCCAGCCGGGTGAGCGTCTTGCGGTCGATCTTGCCGTTGGCCGTCAGCGGGAGGGCCGACTGCCAATGGAAGGCCGCGGGGACCATGTAGGCGGGCAGCCCCGCGCCCAGCGCGTCCCGCAGCTCGTCCACGGACAGCTCGCGCCCCGCGTAGAACGCGACCAACTGCTTGCCCTGCCCGGCCCGCTCGGCCACGACCACCGCGCCGTCCCGCACCCCCGGCACCCGCAGCAGCGCGTTCTCGATCTCGCCGATCTCGATGCGGAAGCCCCGGATCTTGACCTGGTTGTCCCGGCGCCCCAGGAACTCCAGCCTGCCGCCGGGATGCCAGCGCCCCCAGTCACCGCCCAGGTAGAGCCGCTCACCCGGGCGGTACGGGTCCTCCCGGTACGCCTCACGGGTGCGCTCGGGATCGTTGACGTAGCCCCGGCCCACGCAGACACCGGAGAAGGCGATCAGGCCCGGCGCGCCCAGCGGCACGAGCTCCAGCCGCTCGTCCACGACCAGGACGCGGACGTTGTTCACCGCGCGCCCCAGCAGGACGCGGTCGCACGGCCCGTCGATGATCTCGTGGTTGGTGTCGTCGGACGTCTCCGTCAGGCCGTAGGCGTTGACCAGCTTGATGCCCGGCTGCACGGCGAACCAGCGCTGCACCAGCTCCGGTTTGAGCGCCTCGCCGGTCACGGACACGAAGCGCAGGTCCGGGAAGCCGCGCGGGTGCCGCTCCAGGTAGGAGACCAGGACCTCCAGATAGGAGGGCACGAGCTGGGTGACCTGGACCCGGTTGTTCACGAGCGTGTCGGCGAACCGCTCCACGTCCATGAGCACGTCCTGCTCCACCAGCAGCGTGCGCCCGCCCACCAGCAGGGCCGAGACGAGCTGCCACAGCGAGATGTCGAAGCACTGGGGCGCCGTCTGCGCCACCACCCCGCCCTCGCCCACACCCAGGTCGTCGATCTTGGCGAAGAGATGGTTGAGCATCCCCGCGTGCTCGCACATCGCGCCCTTCGGCTCGCCCGTGGAGCCGGAGGTGAAGTAGATGTAGGCCAGTTGACCGGGCTCCACCGCCACACCGAGGTCGTCCTCGGCGTGCCCCTCCGCGTACGCGTCACCGACGAGCAGCCGCTCGGCGCCGGGCACGTCGGCCAGTGCCTCGTCGAGCGTGCCCGTGCTGCCCGACTCGGTCAGTACCAGCCGGCACCCGGCCCGCGAGAGGGTCGCCGCGATACGGCCCGGCGGGAAGTGCGGTTCGATCGGCAGATAGGCGCCGCCCGCCTTGAACACGGCCAGCGTGGCGGCCAGCCAGTCGAGGTTCCGCTCGGTGACCACGGCCACCACGTCCTCCCGGCCCAGCCCGCGCGCCACCAGCGCCCGCGCCAGCCGGTTGGCCCGGCGGTTCAGTTCCCCGTACGTCCACCGCCGGTCCCCGTGCACCGCCGCGACGGCGTCCGGGTGCCGGCGTACGCGCCGCTCGAACAGTTCGTGGGCCCGCGCGTCCGGCAGCTCCCGCTCCGGGCCGGCCAGACCCGCCAACTGCTCGTGCCGCTCCTCGGTCGACAGCAGGCTCTGGCGCGTGTGCTCGGCGTCCGGGTCGGCCGCCATCAGCTCCAGCGCCCGCAGGTGGTACCCGGCGACTCGGCCGGCGCTCCGGGCGTCCAGGACGTCCGTGCGGTACCGGAGGACCAGGCGCCCCTCGGCCTCGGACCAGTGCACGTGCAGGACATGGCCGCCGGAGAGGCGGCTGTTCTCGGGGCCGCACGTCACCTCGAACGCCGGTTCCGTCAGGCCCAGTTCGCGGCGCAGGCCCGCCACGGCGAAGTCCCGGTGCGCCAGCACCTCCGACTCCGCGCGGTGGGCCGCCCGGGTGAGCGAGCGCCAGGTGCCGGGGGAGACGGTGAGACGGCACGGCAGCGGCTCGGCGTCGGCGGCGTACCCCGTCACCACGTCCTGCTCGCCGGTCAGGGCGGAGAGCACCTTGGCGTGGGCCGCCAGCAACAGCGCGCCCGCGGGCACGTCCAGCCGTCGGGCCAGGTCGCCCAGGGACTCGGGCAAGGGCACCCCGTACTCGGCCGCACCGGGGACCGGCGCCTCCGCCCAGCGCGGTACCGCGGTGAATCCGCCGGCGGTCAGCACGCCGCTCCAGAACTCCCGGTCCGCCTGCACACGCGTTCCCATCGGATGCTCCCTCAATTCACGGACGCCGCGGCGGCGCTGTCGACGGACGGTGGGGTCCTGCGGCCGGAACCGGCGGGCAGCACCGCTGCCTCCGGCATCTCCACGGCGGGGTTGCCGCCCCAGCGCGCGTGCGCGGGGACCTCCTCGCCCTTCATGAGGAAGGAGTCGGGCGCCAGCCGCACGCCGTCGCCCATGGTCACGCCGTAGTGCACGTGCGAGCCGACGCCCAGGGTGCAGCCCGCGCCGAGCGTGCTGATGTCGGACTTGAACGTGCCGTCCTCCTGCGAGTGGCACTGGACCTTGCTGCCGGCGTTCAGGGTGCAGTCGTCGCCGATCACGGCGAGCGTGCGATCCGTCATGTAGCAGCCGTCGTCGAACACCCTGCGGCCGACGCGGGCACCCGTCAGGCGCCAGACGAGGGCCTTGAAGGGGGTGCCGTTGTAGATGTTCAGATGCCGGTCGGGCACCTTCCACAGGCGCTCCTGGGCCCAGAAGGCCGGGTCGTAGATGGAGCACAGCATGGGGCGGAGCGGGCGGAAGCGGGTGAGGCAGCGCTCCAGCAGCACGTAGTAGAGCGTGGTGACGACCAGCGTCAGCGCCATGTAGGTGGCGATCACCACGTGCCCGAGCACGCCGTACAGCTCCGCCGAGGCGAGGCCCAGCAGAGTGAGCCCGAGGACGTGCAGCCAGCGCACGAACAGCATGAAGGTCATCGAGCGCAGGTTGTAGCGATTCTTCGCGGCGAGGCTCCGGCGCAGCGCGTCACCGGACCTGAACTTGTCGAACCGGCTGTCGCGCTCCACCGACCTCGGGATCTCGAAGCACGGCGAACCGAGGAGCCCGACGCCCTCGCGGACCTCCCCGTCGAGCGGCACCATCACCTTCGTCGCCAGCAGGCAGTTCTCCCCGGTCCGGCCGCCGATCGGATAGGCGATGTTGTTGCCGAGGAAGTTGTGCGCCCCGATCGTCGCGCGCGACACCCGGAACGACGTGGCCGAGTAGTCCGCGTTGATGACGGAGAGCCCGTCGGCCACCATCGTGCCGCTGCCCACCGTGACCAGCAGCGGGTTCTCGTGCTGCATCTCGGTGCCGAAGTTCGACCCGGTCTGCTCCACGTGCGAGAGGTCGTACCCGATGCCGCGCAGGTAGTGCACGATGTACGAGCTGTCCCCGAAGAGCCAGGCGAAGAACCTGATGTTCGTCATCCGCGCGGTCGCCCGGTGCACC
Organism: Streptomyces sp. SID1328; assembly: GCF_009865595.1. Taxonomy (NCBI): domain Bacteria; kingdom Bacillati; phylum Actinomycetota; class Actinomycetes; order Kitasatosporales; family Streptomycetaceae; genus Streptomyces; species Streptomyces sp. SID1328. Next base: position 12,080 of record NZ_WWKH01000660.1, read on the forward strand.
GCGTACCGGAACCCGTAGAGCGGGAACACCCGGTCCGGCGGCACCACCAGGTGCAGCAGGCGCGGCAGGGTGCACAGCAGGACAAGGCCCAGGACGGCGAAGCCGACGAACAGCACCAGGGAGAGCACGACCGCGTCGGTCACCAACTCGCCCAGGGGGAGCGCCGTCCGGGGGTCGAGCCGGCGGCGGACCGCCGGTACCGCGTCGAACAGCATGTACAGGCCGCCCACCCCGAGCGGGATGTAGAGCAGGAACAACTGGAGCAGCGAGGCCAGTGCGAACCAGGCCCGGCGGGCGGTGCCGCAGCGGGCGGGCGCGACCCTCAGGTAGTCGACGTCGGTGGTCTGCGCGGGGGAGCCGTGCTGGTGTTCGCCGGCCGGGACGGACTGGCCGCGGTGCAGCGACGAGGAGTGCCCGAGCTGGGCGCCGTCGCCCATCGAGGTGTCGATGTCCAGGACGGTCTTCTCCCCGATGTACACGTCCCGGCCGATGCTGATCCGGCCGGTCTGGATGTACCCGGCGTGCGCCCGGTAGCCGAGGAAGAACGAGTCCTTGCGGATGACCGTGCCGGAGCCGATCGTCAGCAGGTCCGTGCAGACCGGTACCGAGTGGGAGAGGATCGTGACGCCCTTGCCGATCCGGGCGCCCAGGGCCCGCAGGTAGAACACGTACAGCGGGTTCCCGATGAACACGATCATCGGGTTGGCGTGCAGCAGGGCCTTGACGACCCAGAAGCGCAGGTAGGCGAGGCCCCAGACCGGGAACTCACCGGGTTTCCAGCGCCCGATGAGCACCCACTTGGTGACGACCGGGAACGCGCACAGGGCCACGAATCCGACTCCGCCGAAGACCAGGGACCGCAGGTAAACGTCCCACACGCCCGAACTGGTGGCCACCCATTCGTAACCGCCGGCGGTGGCGAATCCGGCGACCAGTGAGTATCCCAGGAAGATCAGCAATTGGGCCGTGCCGCAGAGGGTGTGGGAAAGCCCGCTCGCCCGCCGCACCGGCTCGGGAGGCATCACCAGAGAGGTGGGAGCGGGGGCGACCGGGGTCTCCGTGAGCCCCTCCGCCAGGGCGTGGATCGTCGGATAGCGGTAGATGTCCTTCATGGACGGGGAGGGCAGATCCTCCCGCTTCCGGACCCGTGCGCAGAATTGCGCCATGACCAGGGAATTCGCACCGAGACTCTCGAAGAAGTGCGCATCGGCCGGAACGTTCTCCACGCCCATGAGGTCGGCCAGCACATCCGCCAGCCGTGTTTCGGTCTCGCTCACCGCCGGGGTGCCAACGCGCCGCCCCACGAGGGTTTCGTCGTCCATTCCTTCTATATGGACGTCCGAGGACTGTTCCACCATGTGATCTCCTGCGAGAACGTTTGGATAGCTTGCTCGGCCACGTGCTCTTCTCTGATCACGAACTGCTGATTCAGTTTCGGCCCGGCGCGGTGAGGCTGCCACTTCGAATCGATCAACCGGTGGACCGGAAAGCCCCGGCAGGCCCGTGATCTCTGGGCAGCCGCAGGTGTCCGGGCCATATGGGATCACCTGTTTGGCGGACCTTTTCGGCACCGCCGCCGGTGGCGGACCGCCCTTCGGTGTCGGATGCTGGACGGGCCGGATTCAGCCTGCCACGCACCGCCCTGCCCGCTCGCCCCCGCGGGCCGCCCACCGGGAGAGGCCATGGATCACAGCGCCGTCGCCAAGCGGGACCTGGAGACCGAGCCGCAGTACATCGACGCGCCGATGACCGCCGCGGCCGCCTTCCTGGTGCTGACCATCAACAGCGGCGACGAGGCCATGGACACGGCACGGTCGGTGGTGGCGAGCATCGAGGACCTGCTCAAGGACATCAAGATCCAGGTGAACACCGGGATCTTCACCTGTAATCTCGGTATCTCGCACCACGCCTGGGAAGCGCTGACGCGGAAACCGCTGCCCAAGGAACTCAGGCCTTTCCCGGAGATCCGGGGCGCCCAGCACACGGCGGTGGCCACCGAAGGTGATCTCCTTTATCACATCCGCGCCGATTCGGTGGATCTCGTCGTGGAATTCGAGAAGATTCTCCTGGAGGCGTTCGGTGATTCCGTGACGGCCGTGGACGAGGTCACCGGATTCCGTTACTACAACGGCCGCGACCTCCTGGAATTCGTGGACGGCACCGCCAATCCGATCGGCCTCTCCCTGCCGGCGGCCACCCTGGTGGGCGAGGAGGACCCGGCGTACGCGGGCGGCAGCTACGTCGTCGTCCAGAAGTACCTGCACGACCTCAAGGACTGGCGCGCCCAGACCACCGAGACGCAGGAACAGATCATCGGCCGTACCAAGTTCGACAACATCGAACTCCCCGACGCGACCGAGGGGCAGAAGTCGCACAAGACCCTGTGCACCATCCAGGACGCCGAGGGGGAGCACGACATCCTCCGCGACAACATGCCGTTCGCCGCCCCCGGCAAGGGCGAGTACGGCACCTACTTCATCGGCTACTCCCGGCACCTGTGGGTCACCGAGAAGATGCTGGAGCGCATGTTCATCGGGGACCCGCCGCCGCTGCACGACCGCATCCTCGACTACTCACGGGCCGTCACCGGCGTCACCTTCTTCTGCCCGCCCCGGAAGTTCCTCGTCGACCTCGCGGACTGAGCCGCCCGGAACCGGGCCGCCCGAGGAACGCCGACTGAATCGGGCCGGCCGGGACAGTCGCAGGGGGAGGCGACTTTCTGGGAGGAAGCATGACGCTGGTCAAAGCGGGCGTGGTGGTGCTCGACTGTGCCGAGCCGGAGAAACTGGCCGCGTTCTACGAGGAGTTGCTGGACGGCGAACAGACCGTCGCCTCCGCCAACCTGGTACAGATCCGTGGTGCGGACGGCTTCCGCATCGCCTTCCGCCGCGATGTCAACGCCACGCCCCCGAGCTGGCCCCGACCGGAGAACTCGCTCCAGGCGCACCTCGAGTTCATGGTGGACGACATGGACGGAGCCGAGCGGCGCATCGTCTCGCTGGGCGGCCGCCCCCTGGAGACACGGGACGCGGTGGGCCCGCACGAGGAGCGCAGCTACTCGGACCCGTCGGGACACTCCTTCACGGTGCGGCTCACTCCGCGGACGGCGCCCAAGCAGGGCTGAGCACAGACGAAGACCGGGGGTGGCGGGCATCGCACCGGCCCGCCACCCCCGGTCTTCGTGTGCTCAGTCCCGGCCGCCCTTCTCGGCCACCGGCCACACACCCGTCGACCGCTCGATGGCCTTGGCCCCCGTACGGTCCACGGCGCTGCGCACCACCGCGAAGATCGCGCCCTGCACGGCCGCCGCGAGCAGCACCTCGCCCCAGCCCCGGTCGCGGTCCAGCGCGTCGGGCGCGTCCTCCTCGTGCCGTATGGCCATCCACGCCTTGCGGAAGGCCAGTCCGGCCAGCGCGCCGCCGGCCCAGCTCATCACGAATCCGACCGGCTTGTAGGTGAGCGAGAGTTTCTTCTTCGTCTTGTTCTTCGCCATGTCACGCTTCTTCCTCGTCACGCCCTCCTCATGCAGGCAGACCTCGGGGTCCCACCCGCTCGTGCGGCGCCACGGGTCCCGGCGCGGTGCCGTCACCGAACGGCCGGCCGCCCAGCTCCTCGCGGTGGTGCGGGCTCAGCCAGCCGGCGAGGTCCGGGCCGAGCGGCACGATCCCGGTCGGATTGACACCGGAGTGGACCTGGTAGTAGTGCCGCTTGATGTGGTCGAAGTCGACCGTGTCCCCGAACCCCGGCGTCTGGAACAGGTCCCGCGCGTACGCCCACAGCACCGGGTTCTCCGTCAGCTTCCACAGATTGCACTTGAAGTGCCCGTGGTACACCGGGTCGAAGCGGACCAGCGTGGTGAACAGCCGGATGTCCGCCTCGGTGATCGTGTCCCCGACCAGATAGCGCTGCCCCGCAAGCCGCTTCGCCAGCGCCTCCAGCCGCCGGAACACCCCGGCGCACGCCTCCTCGTACTCCTCCTGGTCCGAGGCGAACCCGGCCCGGTACACCCCGTTGTTGACGTCCTCGTAGACCTCCGCCATCACCTCGTCGATCTCGTCCCGCAGATGCTCCGGGTACAGGTCCGGGGCGCCCTCGCGGTGCAGGGCCGTCCACTCGGTGGCCAGGTCGAGGGTGAGCTGCTGGTAGTCGTTGGTCACCAGCTCGCCGCTCGGCACGTCGACGATCGCGGGCACACTCACCCCGCCGGGCGCGCCCGGCTCCCGCTTCTCGTACGCCTCGGCCAGGTACCGGATGCCCAGCACCGGGTCCCGGCCGCCGGGGTCCAGGGTGAACCGCCAGCTCCGGTCGTCCTGGAGGGGGTCGGTGACCGCCATGGGCAGCGCCCGCTCCAGCCCGAGCAGCCGGCGCGAGATCACCGCCCGGCTCGCCCACGGGCAGGCCCGCGAGACCACCAGCCGGTACCGCCCGGACTCCACCGGCCAGCCGTCCCGGCCGTCGGCGGTGATCCGGTCCGCGAAATGGCTCTTGGACCGCTTGAACTTCTTGTGGCCGTAGGCGCTGTTGCCGTCGCCACCCATGTAGCCTCCTCGCCGCACGGCTCGCACCGCACGCTCTTCCCTGCCGGGCCCGTTCCGTTCCGCCTGACGCGTTCCCCCTTTTCGGCCGGGGACCCACGCCGAAGCGCTCAGCGGTCCCGGGACAGCCGCAGGAGGCCGGCGAAGGTGCCGCCCGCGTGCACGAGATCGTCGTACGTGCCCTGCTCGGTGATCCGGCCCTGGTCCATGACGACGATCCGGTCCGCGATCCGGGTGTTCTCCAGGCGGTGGGTGATGACGATGGTGATCCGGTCGGCGGAGATCGCCTTGATGTGCTCGAAGATGGCGTGCTCGCCGTGCGGGTCCATCTGGGACGTGGGCTCGTCCAGGATCAGCAGCGGCGGACGGCGGTACAGTGCGCGGGAACAGGCGAGCCGCTGCCACTGGCCCCCGGACAGCTCGGTGCCGCCGAAGATCTCGCGGGCGAGCAGCGTGTCCAGCCCGGCGGGCAGTTCCTCCACCGGCTCGCGCATGCCGACGGCCTCCACCGCGTCCCACACCGGGCCGTCGTCATGGGTGCGGGGCTGGCCGAGGGTCACGTTCTCCCGGACCCGCAGGGGCCACTGCGCGAAGATCTGCGGAACCAGACCGGTGTTGTCCCAGACGGTCGCCGGATCGGCGCTCGCGAGATCCGTGCCGTTCCACACCACCCGGCCCTTGTCCGCCAGATAGATGCCGGTGACCAGCCGGGTCAGGGTGCTCTTGCCGGAGCCGTTCACCCCCACGACCGCCAGGATCTCGCCGCGCCGCAACGTCAGGGAGACTCCCTCCACGGCGGCCCGGTCCTTGCCCGGATACCGGTAGCTGACCTCCTCAAGCCGGATCTCCTCCACCGGCGCCGCGACGGCCGCGCCACCGCGCCTCGGCGCCCGCTCGGCGGCGTGGTCGAAGAACGCCTGCATGTCGCCGAGGTAGAGGCTGGTGTGGAAGACGGCCGCGCCCTCCATGACCAGTTGGGACAGCGCGGCGAGAGTGGTCTGCACCGCGACCACGGCGGTGGCGGCGACAGCCGGTGCCACCCGGCCGGTGACGGCCAGCCACGCGAGCAGCCCCCAGGTCGCGGTGAGGAACACGCCCCCGGCGAAGGAGGAGGACAGGGCGATCCGCAGCGTCCTCGGGGCGGCGGCGAGAGTACGCCGGTCGACCCGCTCGGACAGGGCCCGGTACCAGTACAGGAGGTAGTCGGTCATGCCGTTGGCGCGGACCTCGTCGCCGTACTTCGGGGTCGTCGCCCACCAGCGGGTCATGCCCCGCACGTTGCGGTCCGCGATGTTGGCGTAGTGGATCTCGTAGTCCACCCGCGCGGTGAGGACCGCGCCGACGGCGGCTGGAGCGACAGCCAGCAGGAGCAGCGGCAGCACCAGCGGGTTCAGCACGGTGACCACCGCGCCCGCGGTGACCATCCTGATCAGGGCCGACGTGAACCGCTGCGCGTCCATCACCATGACCTGGGTACGGGTCACCCCCATCTCGGCGGCTTCCTGCCGGTCCGAGAAGCCGTCCACCGCGCAGGCGGCCGCCTCCACCCGGCAGACGGCCTCGACCAGGGTGGTGTCCGTGGCGGTCATCAGCCGGGGAGTGATCCGGCGCTCGGCATAGCGGGCCACGGCCAGCGCGGTCCGGGCCGTGGCGCTTGCGCAGGCGACGACGACCAGTGCGGGGAGGGCCGCGCGCAGCCGGTCCGTCATCGCGCCCGCCCCGAGCAGCGGGGTCATGGCCCGGGCCGTGGCGGTGAGCAGGACGGCGGCCGACACCCCGGTCGCCACCTGGCAGGCGAGCAGCAGCAGGACGGCACGGCGGTCGATCACCCACGCCATGGCCGTGATCCGCCCGAGCACACGCGGGAGCTGGGCGCACAGGCCGCGGAAGCTCGCCTCGCCCAGCGGATTGATGGAGTAGTGCCCGGAGTAGTTGATCTCAGCCGGTGCGGGTGGTGGGACGGTACGGGTGGAGGTGCTCAACTGCGCGTCTCCTCAGGTTGCGGAAGCCGGTGAAGGTGCGGCACCGGGGTCAACGAGAGGGAGAGCTATATCGAACACACGTGTTTCGGCCGCAGCGGAGTCCGCATCGACCGCCGTCGTTCCAGGAGCCCCGGAAACGCGTCGTGGAACTCACCGCGCCGGGGCTCCGTACGGCCCTGGCCGAATCGCCGCGGCCGATACGGGTGTGACGGACGGGTTTCGCTCAGCCCCTGAGGCGGTCGCGGTCGCCCATCACCACCATCGGGTGGTCGGCGGGGTCGAGGGTGCCCAGGAGGGTCTTGATGCCGGCCTCCGGGACGGTCACACAGGCCGACGTGCCGTCACCGTGGTCCAGGTGCAGCCAGATGCCGCCGCCCTTCTCCACCCCCTCGGGCCGGCTCCAGTCGTAGGGCGGGGTGCCCTTGAGCCGGTTGTAGTTGATGGCGATGACGTGGTCGAAGTCGTGCGCGTGCGCCTCGTCGTCCGGGTCCACCACCGAAGCCGCGTACGCGTGGTCGTCGTACCAGTACGGCAGTTTGGTGCCGGGGCTGCGCAGGGTGCCTCCGGCGTCCGTGAGCGAGAAGACGCCCACGGGGCTGCGCTCGTCGTCGAGCCGATGGTCGGTCGTCCAGCCCCGGCGGCCGTTGTGCGAGGGCCAGCTCGCGGACTGCTTCCACTGGGCGTCCTGCTTCTCGTACAGCACGGCCGTGCCCTCGGCCGAGTCCCGGTCGTCGCCGTAGACGACCACCAGTTGCCGGGTGTCGTCCGGGATCTGCCGGCCCATCCGCTCCCCGACGCCGGGGACGCCGCTCGCGGTCACCGGGCGGGAGGAGCCGGACACGGCAGGGTTGCCGTTGCCCGCCGCGCCGCCGGAGCGGACCTTGCTGTCCGGGTCCCCGCAGGCCGTGGCCATCGCCAGCAGGACACCGCAGAGGGCCGCCGCGGATATGGCATGCCGGGCACCACCGTGCCGCGAGTACCGGGGACAGGACGGGGTGTCAGTGGAGTTCCGCATGATCAGAATCCTGGGGCGGCACCACCGGGGCGCGCATCCCGGACCGGCATCCGGGCTAAGCGCTACCGTGGCTCCCCATGACAGTCACCGGGACGGACATCACGGCGGACCTGATCCGGGATCTGCTGCGCGAGCAGCACCCCGACCTGGCGGAACGCCCCCTGAAACTCGGCGCGCTCGGCTGGGACAACCAGGTGTGGCGGCTCGGTGACGACCTCGCCGTCCGCCTGCCCTGGGCCACCGAGTCGGCGGACGCGCTGCTGCGCAAGGAGCACGCCTGGCTGCCGCTCCTCGCCGAGGGCCTGCCCCTGCCGATCCCGGTACCGCAGCGCCTCGGCGAACCCTCCGACCGCTTCCCGAGACCCTGGCTCGTCACCACCTGGGTATCCGGCGAGCCCGCCGACCGCGCCCCCGCGACCCGCTCCGACGAAGCGGCCGACACCCTCGCCGCCTTCCTGACCGCCTTTCACCGCCCCGCTCCAAAGCAGGCACCGGTGGGCCGGGACCGAGGGGGCCGCCTGGCCGACTTCGCCCAATCCTTCACGGGCTCGCTCGCCCGGGCCACCGAACTGGGCCTCGTCCAGAATCCCGACGCCGTCCGCGCCATCTGGGAGGACGCGGCCGCCGCACCCGGCTGGACCGGCCCCCGCCTCTGGCTCCACGGCGACCTGCACCCCGCCAACGTCCTCACCCTCGACGGCACCTTCTCCGGCGTCATCGACTTCGGCGACCTCTTCGCCGGCGACCCCGCCTTCGACCTCGCCTCCGCCTGGATTCTCCTCCCGGACGACGCCGTCGACCGCTTCCACGCCGCCTACCTCCCGGCCCCGGACCCCGCCACCCTCCGCCGCGCCCGCGGCTGGGCGGTCCTCCGCGCCCTGGCGGGCCTGCACATCGGCCACGCGGGCGACGAGGGCCGCCCCGGCGGCAAACCGACCTGGGGCCCACCGGGTCGGGCGTCCCTGCGGCGGCTCACGGAGTCGCTCCGGTCCTGACGCGGGCGCCGGGCGCGGTCGAGACGTGTGCCCTCCGGTGGGGCAGACTGCGGACAATGGACGACTATCCCTCGGTGCGTCAGAACTCCGCTCCCGACGTGTACGGCCGCCTGCGTGTGCAGTCCGCCGACCTGGCGCCCGCCCGCTGGCTCTCCGAGCGTTTCCTCGGGGACGACCACTCCTGCACGGTGGCCGGTGTCGTCGTGCCAGGGTTCGATGCCTACGTCAGGGTTCTGCATCCGGCGTCGCTGGAGGAGCGGCCGGTGCGGTGGCGGGATGTGGCGGCGGCCCATGGGCGATCGGTGGGGCCGAACGCCGGCTGGCACGAGGTGGTCGGGAGGGAGCGGGACCGTCAGAACGCGTCCGAGTACGGGCTGCCCGGTGTCTGGGACGAGCATCCGTCGGAGGGGCCGACTCCGGCGGCTGTCGCCGAGGCGCTGATCCCCGTTCTCGCCCGGCACACCCGTACCGCCGACCAGTGCTGGTTCGGGCTGTGGGAGGGGTATGGGCGGTGGGACTTCTCCCGTTTCCCGACCTTCGAGACCCCGTACCGGGACGAGGTCCTCCTCGCCGGGCCCCTTCCGGACGCCGTGTCGCCGGTGGCCTGGGACGAGTTCGCGGAGTTGCCCGACCTGTGGTGGCCGCAGGACCGGGCCTGGTGCGTGGGCGGGGACGTGGACCTGGTCAGCACCTATGTGGGTGGCAGCGAGGCGCTGATCGGGGAGTTGCTGGCCGACGGCGGGCTGGAGACACACCGCGTGGGGCCGGGCGACCCCGTGTACTGAAGGAGCCGGTGCCGCGAGCGGCACCGGCCCGGACGGCTCACACGTGCGGCCGGCGCCCGTGCTCCTGGCGCGGGAAGGTCTGGTCCGCGCCCGGCAGCGTCGGCTTCGGCAGCGTGGCCACTTCCTCCTTCGCCTTCTCGAGCTGCTCCGCCGTGTCGTCCGGCAGGCGCGGCGGGCGCGGGCGGCCGGAGCGGAAGCGGAAGGCGCTGGTGAGGTCGCCGAAGGTGGAACGGCGCCAGTCGCTGATGTTGGGCTCCTCCACCCCGGTGAAGTGCTCCAGGAACTGCAGCGCCGAGGTGTGGTCGAAAGCCTCCGTGGCGACCCAACCACCCACGGTCCAGGGCGAGATCACGATGGCCGGCACCCGGAAGCCACCCCCGATGGGCAACCCCTGCACGAACTCGTCCGGCGTTCCCGCGGGCGGCACCGGCGGCGGCACATGGTCGAACAGGCCGTCGTTCTCGTCGTAGTTGAGGATGAACGCGGTCTTGCGCCACACCTTCGGGTTGGACGCGATCGCCTCGATCTTCGAGGCCACGAAGTCCGCGCCGGCCGCCGGGAGATAGTCCGGGTGCTCCGACTGGTAGCTGGTCGGCATGATCCAGGACACCGCCGGGAGCCGGTCGTTGCGGGCGTCGTCCTCGAAGGTGCCCTCGGGCTGCGGGCGCACCCCGCGCTCGTACAGCTCGGAGCCGGGCGCGGCGTTCTTGAACGCGGCGAACTGCTCCAGCATGTTGCAGCCGTAGTCGTCGTCCTGCTGGTACACCTTCCAGCTCACCCCGGCCGCCTGGAGCCGCTCGGCATAGGTGGTCCACTGGTACGGCTTGGGCGCCGAGTTCTTGATGACCGGGCCGCCCTTCGTGCCGCCGGGGTCGATCGAACCGGTCATCCACATCAGCCGGTTGGGCCAGGTCGGCCCGAACACCGAGCAGAAGTAGTTGTCGCAGATGGTGAAGGTCTCGGCGAGCGCGAACTGGAAGGGGATGTCCTCGCGCGTGTAATAGCCCATCACATAGGGGCCGTTGACGCCGTCGGCCGCGCGGTGGGCGGGCAGCCACTGGTCCATCCTGCCGTTGTTCCACGCCCGGTGCTGCACGGACCAGGCGTGGCTGGTGGAGGGGATGGCCTGGGCGCTGGAGGAGTGGGTGTCGAGGTGGAAGGGCAGCAGATAGCCCTTGGGATTCACCGCGTCGGGCTGGTAGAACACGCTGCGCCCGTTGTCCAGCTTGAGGGCATGCGGGTCGGCGAAGCCCCGGACCCCGGAGAGGGTGCCGAAGTAGTGGTCGAACGACCGGTTCTCCTGCATCAGCAGGACCACATGCTCGATGTCGCGCAGCGAACCGCCCTTGGGCGGCCCGGCGGCGACGGCCTTCTGGACGCTCGGCGGCAGCAGGGACAAAGCCGCGGCGCCACCCAGCGCGCCCGCGGCCGACCCCAGGACTCTGCGGCGGGTCAACTCGGCCATGGTCGTCCCTTCTTGAGCGCGGTGGGCGCTCCGGCGGAGTGTAGGTCCGCCCGGCCGGGAAGCCGGGCCGTCGATCACTCTCCGCCCTCGTGGCGGGACGCGTCAGGGGAGAGCGGTGAACATGTGGCCAACGCGCGGGAACGGCTTGACCAGGCCATGACCCTCAATGCCTGTACGTAACACGGAAGTTGTCACGCGTTCAGAGAAGGCGGCTCCGTGGACGGGAAGGGCCCCCACCGCCGAAGTGGTGAGAGCCCCACGGTCTTGTCGTCTACAACTCCTTGATCCGGATGTCGCGGTACGAGATCACGTCCGACGTGCTGTGCACCTGGAGCCCGATGTACCCGGTCGCGTAGCGCCGGCCGTCGGTGCCGGGGTCGCCCTCGCGGGGCGGGGTGAAGACCTGGCCGCCGACATTGTCGAACTCGTTGATGACGACACCGTTGCGCAGGATCGTGAAGTGCTGGCCCTCCGCGCGGATCTCGTAGTCGTTCCAGGTGCCCTTCGGGGTGACCCCCGCGCCGCCCAGGCCCACCCGGTCGAAGCCGTAGACCGAGCCCGTCTTGTACATGTCGCCGGTCGGGCTGTCCAGGATCTGGATCTCGTGCCCGTAGTTGATGGCGACCCACTCGGGCCGGGACTCCTCCGGGTGGTTGTGGACGTCGGGGAACCGGACGAAGACCCCGCCGTTGGCGTTGCCCGTGCCCGGAGCGTCGTCGCGGAAGCGGAGCTTGAGCGAGAAGTCGCCGTACTTGCGTTCCGGGAACCACAGCATGCCCATGCCCGGCACGGTCGTGCTGCTCGTGATGGCGCCGTCGCCGGTCAGGGCGAACTGCCCGCCGCCGACCTGTTCCCACTTGGACAGGGACGCCTGCGTGCCGTCGAACAGATCGCGATAACCCTCTGTCCGGCCGGGCTTGCCGATCTTCGACTGCTTGGCCGCCTTGGTGATCTTGTTGAACTCGCGCTGGTCGATCAGACCGTCGGCAAGGAGCCTGTCGAGCACCCCGTCGACGTGCTTGAGGAACAGCGCCTGCGACGACCAGTCCTTCTCGTCCTCGATCAGCTCGTTGATCGTGCACCGGCTGCGCGTCAGCCGGTTCGGCACGCCGGTGTCCACGGTGCCGACGATGACCGTCAGCCGCTCGTCGTACTCGGGACAGGCCGGCGCCGGGACGCCCCCGCCCTGCGCGACGGTGAAGGTGACGTTCTTGGCGGCGGAGGTGTTCTTTGCCTTGTCCGTCGCCCGGTACGCCACCGTGTGGAAGCCGAGCCGGTCAACGACCACGGGCGCCGAGTACGCCAGATACGGGCCTCCGTCGAGGGAGTACTCGACCCGGGCGACCCCGGACGCGGAGTCGGAGGCGTTGACCGTCACCCTGGCACTCGTGACGTAGGCGCCGTTCGAGTTCCGGGTGCCGCTGAGGGTCGCCGAGGTCTCCGGCGCGGTCGTGTCCTCGGCGGGCGGGGCCACGACCTTGAAGGCCACGGACTTCTCGGCCGCCGCGTTCCCCGCCTTGTCGGTGGCCCGGTAGCGCACGGTGTGGGAGCCGACCGCGTGCACCATCACCGGCGCGGTGTACGGCTGCCAGGCGCCGTCCGCGCCGAGCGCGTACTCGATGGTGTTGACGCCCGACCCGGTGTCCGAGGCGGTCACGGTCACCGTGGCCATCGTCAGGTAGTTGCCGTCGGCGTCCTTCTCGCCGCTCACTGTCGCGGAGGTCTCCGGTGCGGTGGTGTCGTCCGTAGGCGGGGCGACCACGCTGAAGGTCACGGACTTTTCGGCGGCCACGTTGCCCGCCTTGTCGGTGGCCCGGTAACGCACGGTGTGCGAGCCGACCTGGTCGACCACCACCGGCGCGGTGTACGCCTGCCACGGACCGTCGGCGCCGACCGCGTACTCGATCGATTTCACCCCGGACGCGTCGTCCGACGCGGACACCGTGACCCTGGCCGAGCCGATATAGGCGCCGTCTGTGTTCTGCTGCCCCTCGACCTTCGCCGAAGCCGTCGGCGCCGTGGTGTCCTCGCCGCCGGGCTCGGTCACCGTGAGGATGCCCTGCATCTGGCTGTGGCCGGGGATGCTGCAGAAGTAGCGGTAACGGCCGGGTGTCAGCGTCACGTCGACGGTGTGTTTGCCGCCGCTGTCGTCACCGGGGTTGGCCAGGATGTTCACCGGCACGTCGTGGTTGTACTCGGGGTCCGACACGTCGAAGGTCAGCGTGTGCGGCATGCCGATGTCGTTGCCGGTCGCGGCGCTGTTCTCGAAGACGAGGGTCGCCGCGCCGGCCGCCGCCGTCGTCGGGAAGCTCGCGTACCGGTCGGTGCGGGAACTCGCCGTCCACGTCAGGACCTGGGCCGCCGCCGCGCGGTCGCCGTCCCGTCCGTACGCGGCCGTCGAGGTGAGCCCCAGCATCAGCAGCAGCGCGCCCAGCAGCGCGGTGTACAGGCGCAGAGGTCGATGTCTCACTGTGCCGCCTTCCTGGCCAGATCCTTCGCGGCGGGCGTGGCCGCGCCGCCGGTGTACGTCACGCGCCACAGCGCGGACTGGGAGTCGGAGGTGAAGAAGCCGCGGCCGTAGTCGAGGACGTAGAGCGAACCGTCCGGCGCGAACTTCCAGTCCATCAGGTTGCGGATGCCGCCCTGCCCGACCGGGATGATCTTCTTCAGCGACTCCGCCGTGACGGGCAGGCCGCCCTTGCCGACCGTCTTCGGGTCGGTGAGCACCGCGTGCCGCGGGTTGTCCGCGTCGTAGAAGTCACCGACGAACCACTTGCCGTCCCAGTACTCCGGCCACGCCCCGGTACCGGCCTTCGCCGCGTCGTAGCGGTAGACCGGGCCGTCCATGGTGGCCTGGCCGCCGCCCTTCAGCCACGGCAGGAGGTAGGTGGCCTCCTCGTTCTTGTAGCTGGGCACGCCCGCCGCGTTGCGCGGGAAGTCGGGGGCGCCTCCTTGCGGGGAGTACCAGATGGTGTTGCCGGTGACGGGCGGCAGGTTCACCAGACCGTCGTTGTTCGGTGACTCGTTCTTCGGGGCGTCGCAGTCGTACCAGCCCAGCGGCTTGGTCGGGTCCGGCAGGTTGCGGTCGCGGTAGGGCTGCTTGTTGCCCATGCAGAACGGCCAGCCGTGGTTGCCCGCCTTGGTGATCGCGGCGAACGTGTCGTACTTCGCCGGTCCCCAGGTGGTGCTCGGCGCGCCCGCGTCGGGGCCGACCCAGCCCGCGTAGAGGATGTCGGTCTTCTTGTCGACGGAGATCCGCGCCGGGTTCCGTACACCCATCACGTAGATCTCGCCGCGGGTCTTGCCGCCGCCCTCGTCCTGCTCCTTGCCGGTGAAGAGGTTGCCCTCGGGCAGCGTGTACGTGCCGTCCGGCTCCGGGTGGATACGCAGGATCTTGCCGTTGAGGTTGTGGGTGTTGCCCGCGGTGCGGCGGGCGTCCGCGAAGGACAGGCCCTTGTAGTTGGGCTGCGGGTTGTTGCCGGCGTAACCGTCGCTGAAACCGGAGGAGTTGTTGTCACCGGTGGCGATGTAGAGGTTGCCCTTGGAGTCCCAGGCCATCCCGCCGCCCGCGTGGCAGCAACTGTGAACCTGCACCGGCCACTTGAGGAGGACCTTCTCCGAGGCCAGGTCGAGCTTGTTCGTGGCGCGGTCCAGCGTGAAGCGGGAGACGCGGCGTTCGGCCACCTGCTTGTCGCGGTCGAGGCCGGAGTGCGGGGTGTAGTGGAGGTACACCCAGCCGTTGGACTCGAAGCCGGGGTCCAGCTCGATGCCGAGCAACCCCTCCTCGACCTTGACCAGTTCGTCGCCGCCGCCCTTGTTGCCGAAGACGGTGAGGGCGCCCGCGAGCGTGACCTTCTTCGTGGCGGGGTCGTACACGTGGATCTGGCCGGTGCCCTTGCCGATGTCGGGGTTGTTCCAGTCGGTGACGACCGGCGCCTCGTTCGTGCCGCCGCCCCGGCCGATGTACAGCACTCGTCCGTCGGGCGCCACGACCAGGCCGTGCGGCTCGCCGATCTGGTCCTGCTGACCGGGCTGGTTCGGCTGAGTGACGCGCACCGCCGAGTAGTTGGCGTCGATCGTGGCCTTGCAGTCGGCGCGCGAGAGCCGGGTGGTCCACAGCAGGGCGCCCCGCAGATGGTCGCGGAAGTCGGTCTCCGCGAACGACTCCACCGTGCCGCCCATGCCCGTGTAGAAGGACCGGCCGCCGGAGTAGTCCCGGCACCAGGAGACCGGATGGTCCACCCCATTCGCACCGGTGCCCGGCCGGTAGCTGCTCTCCCGGACCTTGGCGACGGTGTGCACCTTGCCGGTCGGGTTGCTCGCCCAGTTGAACCACTTGTCGGGCCGCTTCCACTCCAGCGGCAGCCCCTTCGTGGCCGGATGGCTCCGGTCCGGGATCTCCACGGTGGCCCGCTGTACGGCGGCAGGGCTCGCGCTCGCGGGACGGGCGCCGATCAGACCGGTGAACCAGTCGGAGTACGGCTCCGTCCGGGCCGCGTCATGGATGCCGAGAAAGCCGCCGCCGGCCTTCAGATACGCCTCGAGACCCGCCTCCTGCTCGGGATCGAGCACGTCCCCGCCGCCGGTGAGGAACACCACGGCGTTGAAGGTGCCCAGCCGCTTCTCGTTGGTGAAGACCGAGGCGTCGTCCGTCGCCACGGTCTTGAAACGCTGATCTTCGGGACCGGTCAGACCGATGGACTCGATGGCCTCGATACCGGCGTCGACGGTCGGTGACTCCTCGGTGGCCGAGGCGTGGAAGACGAGCACTTTGACGTTCTTGCCGCCCGGCGGCGACGGCAGTGCCGAAGCCTTGGGCTCCGGATACGAACTGGCCGTGGCCGCGGTACCGCCGCTCAGCAGGGATGCCGCCAGGGCTCCGGCCGCCAGGGCCGCCGCCGCTGCCCGCCGGGATCTCGACCGGTGATGTGGTGCGCTCTGCATGGGTCACCCACCCTCCGTGGTCTCAGCAACAGCGCCAGAAGCTAGACGCCTTTCGCCGACCCGCCAATAGCTATGGACGGAATCTCACCAACTTTGTCCTGGGTGTGGATAAACGGGAGGCGCGCCTCTACCGTGGCCGTCCCCGGGGGCCCGCCCCCGCCCGTCTCCTCACAGCACTCCGCACAGGACTGGAGAGACCGGTATGGCTCTGGACAGAAGGACTTTCGGGCGACGGCTGCTGGCCGGCGGTGTGGTCGCCGCCACCGGTACGGCAACGTTGTCGGTGGCCTCCGCCCCCTCGGCGGCGGAACCCTCCCCGCCCACCGCCCCGGCAGGCGGCCAGGTGCGCCACCTCAGGCTCTACGCCGAGAAACTGCCCGGCGGACAGCTCGGCTACGGCCTGGAGAAGGGCAAAGCCACCGTGCCGGGCCCGCTCATCGAGCTGGTCGAGGGCGACACCCTGCACATCGAGTTCGAGAACCTTACCGACGCGGACGCGAGCCTCCACGTCCACGGCGTCGACTACGACATCGCCAACGACGGCACCCGGATGACGGACAGCCACGTCGAGCCCGGCGGCACCCGCACCTACACCTGGCGCACCCACGCCCCCGCCCGCCGCAAGGACGGCACCTGGCAGGCGGGCAGCGCCGGTTACTGGCACTACCACGACCACGTCGTGGGCACCGACCACGGAACCGGCGGCATCCGCAAGGGCCTGTACGGCCCGGTCGTCGTACGCCGGAAGGGCGACCTCCTGCCGGACAAGCAGTTCACGATCGTCTTCAACGACATGACGATCAACAACAGGACGGCGGGGGAGACCCCGAACTTCGAGGCCACGGTGGGCGATCGCGTCGAGATCATCATGATCACGCACGGCGAGTACTACCACACCTTCCACATGCACGGTCACCGCTGGGCCGACAACCGCACGGGCCTGCTGACGGGCCCCGACGACCCCAGCCGGATCGTCGACAACAAGATCACCGGGCCCGCCGACTCCTTCGGCTTCCAGGTCGTCGCGGGCGAACACGTCGGCGCCGGCGCCTGGATGTACCACTGCCATGTCCAGAGCCACTCCGACATGGGGATGGCCGGACTGTTCCTGGTGGCGAAGCCCGACGGCACCGTACCGGGCCACACGGGACACCACACCGCCGCGCACCACGCCCACTGAGGCCCCCGGCCTTTGTCCTGGGAGTGGAGAAAGTGAGCACGAATTCACGCGCTACTTCTTCCCAGCCCCGGCAGCCGCTGCTACGTTCCCCCCGAAAGAACGCGACGGACAGCCGGTACCGAGGCGGGGAGGGACTCGTGAGACGCATGACGGCACGACCCGCCAACGCCCACCAGGCCCGGCTGCTCCGCATGCTGCGCGACGAGGGTCCCCACTCCCGCGCCCAGCTCGGCGACCAGATCGAACTGTCCCGGTCCAAGCTGGCCGTGGAGGTGGACCGGCTCCTGCAGACCGGGCTCATCGTGGCCGACGGACTCGCCGCCTCGCGCGGCGGGCGCCGCTCCCACAATCTGCGGCTCGCCCCGAACCTGCGCTTCCTCGGCATCGACATCGGCGCGACCTCGGTCGACGTCGCCGTCACCAACGCCGAACTCGAAGTGCTGGGCCACCTCAACCAGCCCATGGACGTGCGCGAGGGCCCGGTCGCGGTCTTCGAGCACGTCCTCGGCATGGCGGCCAAGCTCCGCTCCTCCGGGCTCGTGGAGGGGTTCGACGGCGCGGGCATCGGTGTACCGGGCCCCGTCCGCTTCCCGGAGGGAGTGCCGGTCGCCCCGCCGATCATGCCGGGCTGGGACGGCTTCCCCGTGCGGGAGGCGCTCAGCCAGGAACTCGGCTGCCCCGTCATGGTCGACAACGACGTGAACCTGATGGCCATGGGGGAGCAGCACGCGGGCGTCGCCCGCACGGCAGCCGACTTCCTCTGCATCAAGATCGGCACCGGCATCGGCTGCGGCATCGTGGTCGGCGGCGAGGTCTACCGGGGGGCCACGGGCAGCGCGGGCGACATCGGCCACATCCAGGCCGTACCCGACGGCCGCGCCTGCGCCTGCGGCAACCGCGGCTGCCTGGAGGCCCACTTCAGCGGCGCGGCACTCGCCCGCGACGCCATGGACGCGGCAAGTCAGGGGCTCTCGGCGGAACTCGCCTCCCGCCTGGAGACGCACGGCACCCTGAGCGCCGTCGACATCGCGGCCGCGGCCGCCGCCGGCGACACCGTCTCGCTCGACCTCATCCGGGAGGGCGGCACCCGCACCGGCCAGGTCATCGCGGGCCTGGTCAGCTTCTTCAACCCCTCTCTCGTGGTGATCGGGGGCGGGGTGACCGGCCTCGGCCACACCCTGCTCGCCGCGATCCGCACCCAGGTCTACCGCCAGTCGCTGCCGCTCGCGACCGGCAACCTGCCCATCGTCCTCGGTGAGCTGGGCCAGAACGCCGGAGTCATCGGCGGCGCCCGCCTCATCAGCGACCACCTGTTCTCCCCAGCGTGACCACGCCGTCCGGCACCCCGCCGGACGGCCCGCAGGAAACAGCGCCACCGCACCGCTCCGCTCTGCCCCGGTCCGCCCCGTCCATCGGCGTACCGCCCTGAAACAGGCCCGCACGCCCGCCGAGGGGAATCCAACATGGCACCAGAACCACCCCTGCTCAGCATGACCGGCATCACCAAGGCGTTCCCCGGCGTCCGGGCACTCGACGGTGTCGACCTCGACGTGCAGGAGGGCGAGGTGCACTGCCTGCTCGGCCAGAACGGCGCGGGCAAGTCCACCCTCATCAAGGTCCTCGCGGGCGCCCACCAGCCCGGCACCGGAACCATCCACTGGCGCGGCGACCCTGTCACCCTCCGCTCGCCCATGGCCGCGATGCGCCTCGGCATCGCCACCATCTACCAGGAACTCGACCTGGTGGAGCACCTGTCGGTCGCCGAGAACATCCACCTGGGCCACGAACCCACCAGGGCGGGATTCGTCGTACGCCGGCGCACGGCACGCACCTCGACGGCCGCGCTGCTGCGCCGGCTCGGGCACTCCGAGATCGAACCGGGGCGCCTGGTGGGTGAGTTGTCCGCAGCACAGCAGCAGATCGTCTCCATGGCGCGGGCGTTGTCCCACGACGTGCGGCTCATCGTGATGGACGAACCGTCCGCCGCGCTCGACCCCGACGAGGTCGACAACCTCTTCCGCGTGGTCACCGGGCTCACCGCCGAGGGCGTCGCCGTCGTCTACATCTCGCACCGGCTGGACGAGATCCGCCGCATCGGTGACCGCGTGACCGTACTGAAGGACGGCCGGGCAGTGGCCCGCGGACTGCCCGCGAAGACCACACCGACCCGCGAGGTCGTCACCCTGATGACGGGCCGCGACGTCGAGTACGTCTTTCCCCCGCGCCCGGCCGGACCCCCTGCCGGTGAACCGGCGCTGGAGGTGCGGGGCCTCGCTCGCAGCGGGGAGTTCGACCCGCTCGACCTCGTGGTGCGGCCGGGTGAGATCGTCGGCATCGCCGGGCTCGTCGGCTCCGGCCGCTCGGAGATCCTGGAGACGGTCTACGGCGCCCGCAAGCCCGACGCCGGCCACGTCCTGGCCGGCGGCCGGCCGGTCCGGCCCGGCAGCGTACGCGCCGCCGTGCGCGCCGGGATCGGGCTGGCCCCGGAGGAACGCAA
>NZ_WWKH01000661.1:0-20091 GCF_009865595.1 Streptomyces sp. SID1328
GCCCGCAGGCAGGGTGCGACGGGCTCCGCTCGCCCGCAGGCGGCGGCCGCGCTGGGCCGTGCGGGCGGTGACCGCGCTGTCGGTGACGGTGCTCGCCTCGGCCGGGATCGGCCACGCGGTGGTCACCGGCCTGGACGCCGGCATCGCCCGCGTCGACGCCTTCAAGGACATGAAGAACCGGCCCCGCGGGGGCCACGGCATGAACGTGCTGCTGGTCGGCACCGACGGCCGGGACAAGATCACCGAGGAGGAGCGGCGCGCGTACAGGCTGGGCGGCGCGCCCTGCCACTGCACCGACACGGTGATGATCGTGCACATCTCGGAGGACCGGGAGCGGGCCAGCGTGGTGAGCCTGCCGCGCGACTCCTACACCGAGGTGCCCGAGCACGTCGACCAGACCACCGGTGAGCGGCACCACGCCCACCCGACGAAGCTGAACGCGGCGTACGCCGAGGGCGGCCCGCAGCTCACGGTGCGCACGGTGGAGGCGATGACGCATGTGAAGATCGACCACTATCTGGAGGTCGACTTCGTCAGCTTCATGAAGACGGTGGACGCGCTCGGCGGGGTGAAGATCTGCACCCCGACCCCGCTGAAGGACTCCTACACCGGGCTCGATCTCGCGCCCGGCCCGCACACCCTGGGCGGCGGACAGGCGCTCCAGTACGTCCGCGCCCGGCACGTGGACGGGGCGAGCGACCTCGGCCGGATGCAGCGCCAGCAGCGGTTCATGGCGGCGCTGATCGAGCGGGCCACGTCCTCGGGGATGCTGTTCAACCCGATGCGGTTCCGGGACGTGACGCGGGCGGTGCTCGGCTCGGTGCGGGCGGACAACGGGTTCGGCACCGACGAACTGCTCGACCTCGGCCGGGCCATGCGGAACTTCTCGCCCTCGTCCTCGGAGTTCACCACCGTGCCCATCGCACAGATGGGATACGCCGTGAAGGGCATCGGCTCGACCCTGAAGTGGGACCCGGTCAGGTCCGAGCGGCTCTTCACGGACCTGCGCGACGACAAACCGCTCGGCGCCCACCCGGCGGCGAAGACCCCGGCGGCCACGACGGTCGAGGTCGACCCGCACACGGTCCGGGTCCGGGTGGAGAACGGCACCGGCACGGCGGGGCTCGGCCGCAAGGTGGACGCGGCCCTCGCCGCGACCGGCTTCGCCACCACCCGCCGGCCGGTGACCGCCGCGCATCCCGTCGCCCGCACGGTCATCTCCTACGACCCCCGCTGGGACCGCTCCGCCCGCTCCCTCGCCATCGCCCTCCCCGGCAGCGAACTCCACCCCACCCCCGGCCTCGGCCCCGTCCTCCGCGTGACAGCCGGCGCCGACTGGAAATCCGTCCACCCGGTGAAGCCCCCTCAGATCGCCACCCCGGACGCCCCGGTGGTCCGGGGGGACGAGGTGGTGTGCTCCGGGGAGGCGTGACGCTGCGCCGGCTCGGCCGGGGACGGTCACCTCAGCCCCGTTGCGTCGGCGCGCCGCGCGGGCGGTTCAGTCGGTGATGCCCTCCGCCGCGCGGCGTTCGCGGAGTTCCCGGATGGCTCGGCGGCGGGCGAGGCGGTGGGTGCGGCGGATCTGGGCTTCCTGGTGACGGCGGCGGTCGCGTTCGGTCTCGGGGAGGACCGGGGGGACCTGGCGGGGCTTGCCGTCGGCGTCGACGCCGGTGAAGACGAGGTAGGCGGAGCCGACCTGGGTGGGGGGCGCGGACTCGTTCCAGCGCTCGGCCAGGACCCGTACGCCGATCTCCATGGAGGTGCGGCCGGTCCAGTTGACCTGGGCCTTGACGTGCACCAGGTCGCCGACGCGCACCGGCTCCAGGAAGACCATCTCGTCCATGGACGCGGTGACGGCGGGCCCGCCGGAGTGGCGGCCCGCCACGGCGCCCGCGGCGTCGTCGACGAGTTTCATGATCACACCACCGTGCACCGTCCCCAGCAGGTTGGTGTCGTTGTGGGTCATGATGTGGCTGAGGGTGGTGCGGGAAGCGGAAGTGGGCTTGCCCGGAATCTCCGGAGAAGCGGCGGGCGCCAGGTCTGTCATGTCCCCCACCTTATGCCGAAGCGGCTTTCGCGGAATTTATGTCGGGTTCGCAACAGAGGCGCTCCGATTTTCCGACAACCCTTGTAAGGCATCAGGCGGCACCCTGCACACTGGGGCGCATGAATGACTGGCCCGAGGGATGGTCCGACGACGAGCGCGGCCCCCGCTACGGACGCGGCAGCGCCGGTGCGCAGCCGGAAGGCCCGCGCGTGATGCGGCAAGTACGACGCCCGGCCGCGCCGCCGCCCGGCGCTCCCGCGCCGCAGTACGGCGGCGGTGTGCCCCGGCAGCCGTCGTACGTCGACGGCCAGGGCCACGACGGCTACGACAGCGGTTACAACACCGGCCAGGTGTACGGCGGTGGCGGCCCGGGCGGCCCCGGCGCCCCGGCCGGCACTCGCGCACCCCGCCCGGCGCCCAACTGGGGCCGCCGGATCAAGGTCGGCGCGATCACCCTGGCCGCCGTGCTGGTCGTCACCTCGGTGGCCACCTACTTCTGGGCCGACTCCAAGCTGAACCGGGACGTCGACCTGTCCCAGGTGATCGACCGCCCCTCGGAGGGCGAGGGCACCAACTACCTCATCGTCGGCTCCGACAGCCGCAAGGGCATGACGAGCGAGGACAAGAAGAGACTCCACACTGGGTCCGCCGAGGGCCAGCGCACGGACTCGGTGATGATCCTGCACGTCGGCTCCAACGGCGACACCCTGATATCCCTGCCCCGCGACTCCGACGTGGTCGTCCCCTCCTACAAGGGCTCCACCTCGGGCAAGGTCTACCCCGCCACCGGCCGGCACGCGAAGCTGAACGCGACCTACGCCGAGGACGGCCCGACCCTGCTGACCCGGACCGTGGAGTACAACACCGGGCTGCACATCGACCACTACGTGGAGATCGGCTTCGCCGGCTTCGCCAACATCGTGGACGCGGTCGGCGGCGTCGACATCAAGATCGACAAGGGCTTCAAGGACAAGTACTCCGGCGCCGACTTCCAGGCGGGCGAGCAGACCCTCAACGGCGAGCAGGCCCTCGCCTTCGTCCGTACCCGGCACGCCTTCGCCGCCTCCGACCTGGAGCGGACCAAGAACCAGCAGAAGTTCCTCGCGGCGCTGGCCCACCAGGTGGCGACCCCGTCGACCGTGCTGAACCCCTTCAAGTTCTATCCGACGATGGGCGCGGGCCTGGACTCCCTCAGCGTCGACAAGGACATGGGCCTGTTCGACCTGGCCTCGATGTTCTGGGCGATGAAGGGCGTCAACGGCGGCGACGGCACGTCCCTGAACATGCCCGTCTCCGGCTCCGTCGGCGGCAACCTCGTCTGGGACAAGGCGAAGGTGAAGACGCTGGTGGACGAGCTGAAGAACGACGAGAAGGTCACCGTCTCGGGCAACTGAGCGATCCCTGGGCGTGAAGCCCCAGACCCTGCTCCGGACAGCGCGGGCGGCCACTTCGTGAGGTCGCCCGCGTTGCCGTCGGCACCACCGCAGATCTGCCATCGAGGGATGTTTGCCCAATTTGGACCGGACCCTGCAACTAGATGGCGCAATGGAATATTTCAGGTCCAATCATCGACTTTGAGCATTCCACATTTATTTGTCGCCGAAATCTGACCACCCCCTGTCGGCACATCTCCTGTCCATTGACTCCGATCCATGCGATCGGTAGCTTGTGATCTTGAAAATGAACATGCATGTGCATGACAGTGGAGGCATTTCATGAAGGCAAAACGAGCCATCGTCGCCGGCGCTGCACTTCTGACGACCCTCCTGGGGGCGACTCAGGGCACCGCGTTCGCCGACACTCACAATTCGTCGGACACATTGGGGCACACGGGCCGGTGCGCCTCCAGTCACATATGTCTTTACTACGGCTCGGGCCAGTCGGGCGCCAAGTTCACCCGCGCCTACGACGACAACAGCGCCAAGATCACACTCGCCATACCGGACCTCGCCGGCTACACCTTCGACTCCTCCGGTTCCGGTGCGGGACAGGCGGTGAAGAATAACGCCGCGTCCGCGGAGATCTACGGCTCGCACTGCTCCATGTGGGTCTACTACAACTCCAACTACGGTGGCAACATCGACTACTTCGGCGACAGCTCCTACGGGCAGCTCTGGTACACGTACAACCAGAACGCTTCCCTGAAGGCGGGCTGCCCGTAAACCATGTGCCGACCCTGACCGGAAGGATCGGTCAGGGTCGGCAACCTGAAGAATCGATAAATGATGCGACACGTCAAAAATATCCTCACCGCAACCTGCGCCGCAGCCACCCTGTTGGCGCTTTCTTCTTGTGCCGCTCCCTCGGACGGTCCGGACAAAGCTCCGCAAAGGTCAACGCCTACGAAGCATGCGGAGCCGTCGCAGCGAAGCAGACAAGCACAATCGCTCCCAAACACTGAGTCCAATCCGCTGCCACTCCCCGTGCAAAAGTATCTCCTGACGCCAGGCAAGATCTCAGGAGTGAACACCGCGACGATCATCTTGGCAAACGACTGCTTGCAGCAGCGAAATATTCCACCCATAAAACTGACGACAAGCAATGAAAGTCATCAAAGCGATCCGGACCCCTATGAGGTCGGGCGGCGCTACGGGCCGATCGTCAGGGCCGACATTTTGACTTACGGATATCACCTTCCTCCTGAGTGGTTCGGGAAAGCAGTTCCGACTCCAAGGATGTCGGCTCAGCAGGAGGCCGCCATGGACGGCCCGTCGGGTTGCCTTGCCGCTTCCCGGAGAGAACTCACGGGGAGCCATACACTGGACTCTCCAGTCGCGCGGCAGATCAGTAGCAAGAGCTTTGTAGAATCTCTTGAGGACCCCAAAGTGAAGGCCGTCACCGCAGACTGGTCCGCCTGTATGACCAAAAAGGGATACTCGTACAAGAGCCCTTTGCAGGCGCTCTCCAAGGCCGATCTGAAGATGCCGAAGGCGAGCGCGCAGGAACTGCATGTCGCGGCCGCCGACTATTCCTGCAAAGTATCCACCGACTTGATCTCCACCTGGCAGAAAGTCGAGATCAAGATTCAGGAAAAGGAAATAGCGAAGCATCTGCCGCAATTGAATGAAGCGGACGCGCAGAGGGCCAAGATCATGGCAAAAGCCGAAAGGATCATCGACCAGGGCGCGTAGGGGCGGCCGGTGCGCAGGGGACCGGCCGCCTGATCGCACAACAGCCCCCGGCGTCACACCGGGGGCTGTTGTGCGATCAGGTCAGTGACGGCAAAGAACCTACTTCGGCAGGTTGCGGGCCATGACGATCCGCTGGACCTGGTTGGTGCCCTCGTAGATCTGGGTGATCTTGGCGTCGCGCATCATGCGCTCGACCGGGTAGTCACGGGTGTAGCCGTAGCCGCCGAGGAGCTGGACGGCGTCGGTGGTGACCTCCATCGCCACGTCCGAGGCGAAGCACTTGGCGGCGGCGCCCTGGAAGGTGAGGTCGGCGTCGACGCGCTCGGAGGCAGCCGCGGCCTGGTAGGTCAGGGCGCGGGCGGCGGCGATCTTCATGGCCATGTCGGCCAGCATGAACTGGATGCCCTGGAAGTCCGCGATCGGCTTGCCGAACTGCTTGCGCTCCTGGACGTAGCCCTTGGCGTAGTCGAGGGCGCCCTGGGCGACACCGAGGGCCTGGGCGGCGATGGTGATGCGGGTGTGGTCCAGCGTCTTCATCGCGGTGGCGAAGCCGGTGCCCTCCCCGCCGATCATGCGGTCGGCGGGGATGCGGACGTTGTCGAAGTAGACCTCGCGGGTCGGGGAGCCCTTGATACCGAGCTTCTTCTCCGGGGCGCCGAAGGAGACACCCTCGTCCGACTTCTCCACCACGAAGGCGGAGATGCCCTTGGAGCGCTTGGTGGGGTCGGTCACGGCCATCACCGTGTAGTACTCGGAGACGCCCGCGTTGGTGATCCAGCGCTTGACGCCGTTGAGCACCCAGAAGTCGCCGTCGCGCACGGCCTTGGTCTTCATGCCGGCCGCGTCCGAGCCCGCCTCCGGCTCGGAGAGGCAGTACGAGAACATGCCGTCGCCCTTGGCCAGCGGACCCAGGTACTTCTTCTTCAGCTCGGTGGAGCCGGAGAGGATCACCGGGAGGGAGCCGAGCTTGTTCACGGCCGGGATCAGCGAGGACGACACGCAGGCGCGGGCCACCTCCTCGATCACGATGACCGTGGCGAGCGCGTCGGCGCCGGCGCCGCCGAACTCCTCGGGGACGTGGACCGCGTGCAGGTCGTTGGCGACCAGCGCGTCCAGCGCCTCCTGCGGGAAGCGGGCCTCCTCGTCCACCGCGGCGGCGAACGGCGCGATCTTCGCCTCGACCAGCGAGCGGACGGCGTCCCGGAGCATGTCGTGCTCCTCGGACGGGCGGTACAGGTCGAAGTCAGCCGATCCGGCCACGGTCTCTCACGCTCCAAAGACGCTGTGATACTCACGCTAATTACCGTTAAGTAACTGAAAGTTTAGAGCGCCTCTCCCGGCCCGCATAGGTGAGCTTGGCGACAGCGGGAGATTTCCCCCGGTCACGACACGACTATGCTCGGGGGCCGCATCATCGACGTACCCCGGCTGGAGCACCCATGAGCCTGAAGATCACCGTGATCGGCACCGGCTATCTCGGCGCCACGCACGCCGCGGCCATGGCCGAACTCGGCTTCGAGGTGCTGGGGCTCGACGTGGTCCCCGAGAAGATCGCGATGCTGGAGCGGGGCGAGACCCCGATGTACGAGCCCGGTCTGGACGAGCTGCTGCGCGCGCATGTCGCGGGCATCGAGGGCTCGACCGGCCGGCTCCGCTTCACCACCGACTTCGCCGAGGCGGCGGAGTTCGGCGACGTCCACTTCGTCTGCGTCAACACCCCGCAGAAGCACGGCGAGTACGCGTGCGACATGAGCTACGTGGACTCCGCCATCGCCTCCCTCGCCCCGCATCTGCGCCGCCCGGCGCTGGTGGTCGGCAAGTCGACGGTGCCGGTGGGCTCGGCCGACCGGCTCGCCGCCTATCTCGCCGAGCACGCGCCCGCCGGGGCCGACGCCGAGCTGGCCTGGAACCCCGAGTTCCTGCGCGAGGGCTTCGCCGTGCAGGACACCCTGCACCCGGACCGGGTCGTGGTCGGTGTGCGCGGGGAGCGCGCGGAGAAGCTGCTGCGCGAGGTGTACGCGACCCCGCTGGGCGAGGGCACGCCGTTCGTGGTGACCGACTTCCCGACCGCCGAGCTGGTGAAGACGGCCGCGAACTCCTTCCTCGCCACCAAGATCTCCTTCATCAACGCCATGGCCGAGGTGTGCGAGGCCGCCGACGGCGACGTGGTGAAGCTGGCCGAGGCCATCGGGCACGACGAGCGGATCGGCAAGAAGTTCCTGCGCGCCGGGATCGGCTTCGGCGGCGGCTGCCTGCCCAAGGACATCCGGGCCTTCATGGCGCGCGCCGGTGAGCTGGGCGCGGACCAGGCGCTCACCTTCCTCCGCGAGATCGACTCCATCAACATGCGCCGGCGCGGCGAGATGGTGGAGATGGCGCGGGAGGCGCTCGGCGGGGGCTCGTTCCTCGGCAAGCGGGTCGCGGTGCTCGGGGCCACCTTCAAGCCCGACTCCGACGACGTCCGGGACTCCCCCGCGCTGAACGTGGCCGGCCAGATACACCTCCAGGGCGGCCAGGTCACGGTGTACGACCCGAAGGGCATGGACAACGCCCGCAAGCTGTTCCCGACACTGGGCTACGCCGAGTCGGCGCGCGAGGCGGTACGGGGCGCGGACGTGGTGCTGCACCTGACCGAGTGGCGGGAGTTCCGCGAGCTCGACCCGGCGGTGCTGGGCGAGGTCGCGGCGTCGCGGGTCGTGCTGGACGGACGGAACGCGCTGGACCCGGTGCCGTGGCGCAAGGCGGGCTGGACGTTCCGGGCGATGGGCCGCCCGACCGCGTAACCCTGCATCTGTACGACGCCGGTTCGGCCGAGGCTCAGTCGGCCGAACCGGCGTCTGTGCGCATTGTGCACCACCGGGCCGGGCGGCGGCCGCACAACCCCCCGTCTCTTACCTGTCCTTGGCCCGGTAGCGGCGCATCTTCGCGCGCGCCCCGCACACCTGCATCGAGCACCAGCGGCTCCGGCCCGCGGGGCTGCGGTCGTAGTACGCCCAGTGGCAGGCCGGCGCCTCGCACGCCTTGAGCCGCTGCCAGGTGCCCTCGGCCAGCGCACCGGCGACGGCGGCGGCGACACGGCAGAGCAGCGGGCCGGGGTCGGCGGGGGCGAGGGCGGCGGACCCGTCGGTGTCGTCCACCGTGACCAACAGCGGGGCGTGGGCGAGCAGTTCGCCGAGCGGAGCGACCGTGGCGTGCGGCGGGTGTCCGGCGTGTGCGAGGAGCGCGGCGCGCAGCGACTCGCGCAGGGCGCGGGCGGTGTCCAGCTCGCCGTCCCCGATGCCGAGGGCCGCGCGGCCCTCCTCGGTGTCGAGCGCGTCGCGGCCGCTCTCGATGTCCAGGGTGTTCACCAGGGACTCCACCAGGGCGAGGCTGCCCGGCGCGGCCGATCTCTCACTCATGCTTGCGACGTTACCCCTCATGGGGGACCATGAGGTAACCGTTACCGGTAACCGAGCTTTACTAGTAACCAAGGAGGAAGTCATGGATCTCGCCGAGCTGGGCGCGATCGTCCTGGACTGTCCCGACCCCGAGGCACTGGCCGGTTTCTACGCCGAGATCCTGGGCGGCACGACGGAAGGAGACGCGGACTGGGTGGATCTGCGCACCCCCACCGGCCAGACCATCGCCTTCCAGCACGCCCCGGACCACGTCCCCCCGGCCTGGCCCTCCCCCGACGCCCCCCAGCAGTTCCACCTCGACCTGACGGTCCCGGACCTGGACGAGGCCGAGAAGCAGATCCTCACCCTGGGCGCCAAGCCCCTGGACACGGACGCCCCCCACCGCAACTGGCGCGTCTACGCCGACCCGGCGGGCCACCCCTTCTGCCTCTGCGCCTGCTGAGACCCCCGGCGGGTCAGCCGTTCCGTCGCCTTCCTCGGTGGTGCCGAGAACCGGTACTGCACGTGTACCGCCTTCCGGTACCGTGCCGCACCGCAAAGGGCGTCACTCTCCCCCCGCGGCCTCGATGACCTCGTCCAGCGTGTCCCTGGTGCGGTGGAGGTCGGTGATCAGGCGGTCTATGCGGGTGCGTTCCTCGGTGAGGTCGGCCAGGAGGCGGGGGGTGGCCCGGGCGGAGGGGCCGCCGTCCTGGTCGCGCATGCAGGGGAGGAGGTGGCGGATGCGCTCGCTGTGGAGGCCGGCCGCGTACAACTCCTGGATGCGGACCACCCGGTCGACGGCGGCCTCCGAGAACTCCCGGTGGCCGCCCGCCGTGCGCTCGGCCGCGAGCAGCCCACGGCTCTCGTAGTAGCGCAGCGACCGCTCGCTCACGCCGGTGCGCCGGGCCAGTTCACCGATCCGCATGTGCGCCTCCCCCAGGGCTTGAACCTGACACCGGTGTCAGCTTCTACCGTACGGCCATGACGGACTTCCTGGCCCCGGCCCGGCTCGGCCAACTCGCCCTCCCCCACCACCTGTTGATGGCCCCGCTCACCCGCAACCGCGCGGAGCCGGACGGCACCCCGACCCCGCTCATGGCGGACTACTACGCCCAGCGCGCCTCCGCCGGGCTCATCATCGGCGAGGCCTCGACCCCGAACGCGGTCGGCCAGACGTACCCGGACATCGCCGCGCTGCACACCGACCGGCACACCGACGGCTGGCGCAAGGTCACCGAGGCGGTGCGGGCGGCCGGCGGGCACATGTTCCTCCAGCTCCAGCACGGCGGCCGGGTCAGCCACCCGGCGACGACCGGGCTGACCCCCGTTGCGCCCTCGGCCGTCGCCCTCCCGGAAACGATCTTCACCCGGCAGGGGCACCTGCCCGCCCCCGTGCCGCGCGCGATGACGCCCGACGACATCAGCGCCACCGTCGCGGACTTCGCCTCCGCCGCCCGGCGGGCCGTCGACGCCGGGTTCGAGGGCGTGGAGGTGCACTCGGCCAACGGGCATCTGCTGCACCAGTTCCTCGCCGGGAACACCAACCGCCGCACCGACGCCTACGGCGGCCCGCCCGAGCAACGGGTGCGCTTCACCGTGGAGGTGACCGAGGCGGTGGCCGACGCGATCGGTGCCGGGCGGACAGGCGTACGGATCTCGCCGGGCGGCACGGTCAACGGCATCCAGGAGGACGACACCGCCACCCTGTACCCGGCCCTCGTGCACCGCCTGCGCGACCTGGGCCTCGCCTATCTGCACGTGGTCCGCGCCGACCCCGGCGACGAGCTGTACCGGCGGCTGCGCGCCGACTGGCCGGGCACCCTGATCGGCAACCCGGTGCTGACCGATCTCACCACCCGGGCGGTGGCACGGGCGGCGCGGGAGATGCTGGCCTCCGGCGCGGATCTCGTCGCCCTGGGCCGCCCCTGGATCGCCAACCCGGACCTGGTGGCCCGGCTGCGCCGGGGCGCCCCGCTCAACCCGCTCCGCGAGCGGTACTTGATGTACGTGGGCGGGGCGGACGGCTACACCGACTACCCCGCCCTCGCGGACCGCTAGCCGTCCAGGGACTCGATCGTCGCGTGCGACGCCGGGCGGGCGGCGCGCTGCTCGCGGGCGACGTCCTCCGCCGCGCCCAGGACGCGGACCGCGTTCTGCCAGGTCAGCTTGGCGAGGTCCGGCTTGGACCAGCCGCGCTCCAGCAGCTCAGCGATCAGGTTCGGATAGCCGGAGACGTCGTTCAGACCGTCCGGGGTGAAGGCGGTGCCGTCGTAGTCGCCGCCGATGCCGAGGTGGTCGATCCCGGCGACCTCGCGCATGTGGTCGAGGTGGTCGGCGACCGTGGAGACGGTGGCGACCGGACGCGGGTGGCGCTCCTCGAACTCCCGGTGGATCCTCATCCCCTCCTCGGTGGTGTCGAGGTGGTGCAGACCGTGCGCGCGCAAGTTGTCGTCCGCGGCCGCCGTCCAGTCCACCGCGGCCTGGAGGACGAACTTCGGCACGAAGGTCACCATCGCCATGCCGCCGTTGGCGGGCAGCCGCTCCAGCACGTCGTCCGGGATGTTGCGCGGGTGGTCGCAGACGGCACGCGAGGAGGAGTGCGAGAAGATCACCGGCGCCGAGCTGGTGTCCAGCGCGTCCCGCATCGTCGTTGCCGCGACGTGGGAGAGGTCGACCAGCATGCCGAGCCGGTTCATCTCGCGGACGACCTCACGGCCGAACGCGGTCAGACCCCCGGCCTTCGGCTCGTCGGTCGCGGAGTCCGCCCAGTCCACGTTGTCGTTGTGGGTGAGCGTCATGTACCGCACGCCCAGCGCGTACAACCCGCGCAGCGTGCCGAGGGAGTTGGCGATGGAGTGGCCGCCCTCGGCCCCCATCAGCGAGGCGATCCGCCCGGAGGCGCGGGCCGCCTCCATGTCGGCCGCCGTCAGCGCCGGCGCCAGCTCGGCCGGGTACCGCTCGATCAGCCGCGTCACACAGTCGATCTGCTCCAGCGTGGCCGGCACCGCGTCGGGCAGGTCCGACCGCACGTACACCGACCAGTACTGCGCCCCCACGCCGCCCTCGCGCAGCCGCGGCAGGTCGGTGTGCAGATGCGCGGCCTGGTCACCGGCGATGTCCCGCGCGCCCAGGTCGTAGGCGACCTGCTCCCGCAGCGCCCACGGCAGGTCGTTGTGCCCGTCGACGACGGGGAACTCCCGCAGCAGCGCGCGGGCCTCGTCCAGCGAAGTCATCCCGGCCTACTTCCCGAATCCGAAGCCGGCCGAGCCATCGACCTTGGCGCGCAGACGCTTGCCCTTCTCGGTGGCCTGGTCGTTGAGGTCCTGCTGGAAGTCGCGCATCCGCTGGAGGAGGTCCTCGTCGTGGGCGGCGAGCATGCGGGCGGCCAGGAGACCGGCGTTGCGGGCGCCGCCGACGGAGACGGTGGCCACGGGCACGCCGGCCGGCATCTGGACGATGGAGAGCAGCGAGTCCATGCCGTCGAGGTACTTCAGCGGCACCGGCACGCCGATGACCGGCAGCGGCGTCACCGAGGCGAGCATGCCGGGCAGGTGGGCCGCCCCGCCCGCGCCCGCGATGATGGCCTTCAGCCCCCGGTCGGCGGCGTGCTCCCCGTACGCGACCATCTCGCGCGGCATCCGGTGCGCGGAGACGACGTCGACCTCATACGGGATCTCGAACTCCTCGAGGGCCTGGGCGGCGGCCTCCATGACGGGCCAGTCGGAGTCCGACCCCATGACGATGCCAACAACGGCGCTCATTCGGTGATCGTGCCTCTCAGGTAGCCGGCTGCGTGACGGGCGCGCTCCAGCACGTCGTCCAGGTCGTCGCCGTAGGTGTTGACGTGCCCCACCTTGCGGCCGGGTTTGACGTCCTTGCCATACATGTGGATCTTGAGCTGCGGGTCGCGGGCCATGCAGTGGAGGTACGCGGAGTACATGTCCGGGTAGTCACCGCCGAGCACGTTGACCATGACCGTCCAGGGCGCGCGCGGGCGCGGGTCGCCGAGGGGGAGGTCGAGGACCGCGCGGACGTGGTTGGCAAACTGCGAGGTGATCGCGCCGTCCATCGACCAGTGGCCGGAATTGTGCGGCCGCATCGCCAGCTCGTTGACGAGGACACGGCCGTCGCGGGTCTCGAACAGCTCCACCGCGAGGTGCCCGACGACGCCCAGCTGCTTGGCGATGTTCAGCGCCATCTCCTCGGCCCGCAGCGCGAGGGACTCGTCCAGGTCCGGCGCGGGCGCGATCACGGTGTCGCAGACCCCGGCGACCTGCCGGGACTCCACCACCGGGTAGGCGACGGCCTGGCCGTGCGGGGAGCGGACGACGTTGGCGGCCAGCTCGCGGACGTAGTCGACCTTCTCCTCGGCCAGCACCGGCACGCCCGCTCGGAAGGGCTCGGCGGCCTCGGCCTCGGAGTCGACGACCCACACGCCCTTGCCGTCGTAGCCGCCGCGCACCGTCTTGAGGACGACGGGGAAGCCCTCGCCCTCGGCGGCGAACGCGGCCACGTCGGCCGGGTCGCGCACGATGCGGTGGCGCGGGCAGGGCACGCCGATCTCCGTGAGCTTCGCGCGCATCACGCCCTTGTCCTGGGCGTGCACGAGCGCGTCGGGCCCCGGCCGGACGGGGATGCCGTCCGCCTCCAGAGCCTTGAGGTGCTCGGTCGGCACGTGCTCGTGATCGAAGGTGATCACGTCACAGCCGCGCGCGAACTCACGCAGCGTGTCGAGGTCGCGGTAGTCGCCGATGACGACATCGCTCACGACCTGCGCCGCGGAATCCTGTGGAGTGTCACTGAGGAGCTTGAACCTGATGCCCAACGGGATGCCCGCTTCGTGCGTCATACGCGCGAGCTGCCCCCCGCCGACCATGCCGACTACCGGGAACGTCACCCCCCTAGCGTATCGGCCGTGCGGACCGGCGCGGACGGCCGCCGTCCCGGCCCGCCGGACGCGCATCTCTTACCCGGCCCTTGTCCGCCTCTTGCCGACCCGTTTCCGAGCCGGGGCCCGGCACGCGGGGCAGGGGAGGGATCGCGTGGATAGCATGGCGGGGCCGAGAAGAACCTATGGACGGGAGCTGCACAGCCATGGAACGTCGTTCCTCGGGGCTGCAACGGCTCGCCCGTGAGGTGGCCAAGTTCGGTGCGGTCGGAGGAGCCGGGGTCCTGGTCAACCTCGGTGTGTTCAACCTGGTCCGGCACGTGTCCGGCCTGCCCGTGGTCCGGGCCAGCATCATCGCCACCATCGTGGCCATCGTCTTCAACTACCTGGGCTTCCGCTACTGGACGTACCGGGACCGCGACCGGGGCGGCCGCCCGCGCGAGCTGATGCTGTTCCTGGTGTTCAGCGTGATCGGCCTGGTCATCGAGAACGGGGTGCTGTACCTCGCCACCTACGGGTTCGGCTGGGACACCCCGCTGCAGAGCAACGTCTTCAAGTTCGTCGGCATCGGCGTGGCCACGCTGTTCCGCTTCTGGTCGTACCGCACCTGGGTGTTCCGCGCCCTGCCCGGTGAGCCGGGCAGGGAGCCGGTGGCCCGGCACGAGCCGGACAGCTCCGAGCGGGTCCGTTAGCGGACCGTCGCCTCCTCGCCCTTGTGCGCGGGGGCGGTGCGGGACAGGAACAGCCCGAACACCGGCGGGTGCGTCTGGAGCAGCTCCAGGCGGCCGCCGTCGGCCTCGGCGAGGTCGCGGGCGACGGCGAGGCCGATGCCGGTGGAGTTGCGGCCGCTGATGGTCCGCTCGAAGATCCGCGCGCCGAGGTCGGCGGGGACGCCGGGGCCCTCGTCGGTGACCTCGATCACGGCCTGGTTGCCGGTGACGCGGGTGCGCAGGGCGACCGTGCCGCCGCCGTGCATCAGCGAGTTCTCGATCAGCGCGGCCAGCACCTGCGCGACCGCGCCGGGCGTGCCGACCGCCGTCAGGTGCCGCTTGCCCGAGCTGACGACGGCCCGGCCCGCGCTGCGGTAGGCGGGGCGCCACTCGGCGAGCTGCTGCTGGATGACCTCGTCGAGGTCGAAGGTGACGGCGGAGCCGGTACGGGGGTCGCGCGAGTTGGTCAGCAGCCGCTCCACCACGTCGGTCAGCCGCTCCACCTGCGCCAGCGCGATGGTCGCCTCCTCCTTCACCGTGTCCGGGTCGTCGGTGAGGGTGATCTCCTCCAGCCGCATGGACAGCGCGGTCAGCGGCGTACGGAGCTGGTGCGAGGCGTCGGCCGCGAGGCGCCGCTCGGCGGTCAGCATGCGGCCGATCCGCTCGGCGGAGGAGTCCAGCACATCGGCGACCCGGTCCAGCTCGGGGACGCCGTACCGCTTGTGCCGGGGGCGGGGGTCGCCGGAGCCGAGGCGTTCGGCGGTCTCGGCGAGGTCGGTGAGCGGGGAGGCGAGCCGGTTGGCCTGGCGTACGGCGAGCAGCACGGCGGCGATCACGGCGAGCAGGGCGACCAGGGCGATGATCAGCAGGGTGCGGCCGACCTCGCGGGTCACGGCGGAGCGGGGCTCCTGCACGGTGACCGTCTCGCCCTCCTCGCCGTGCTGCGTGGAGTGGATGACGTCACCCTCGGGCTTGCTGCCGATCTCGATCGGGGCCCGGCCGGGCATCCTGATCACCGCGTACTGGGTCTTGCTGACCGGGTTGCGCAGTACGTCGGCGTTGACGTTCTCGGCGGCGAGGATGCGGCTGTCCACGATGCTGGCCAGCCGCACCGCCTCGGACTCCACCCGCTCCTGCGCGCTGTTGCTGATCGTCCGCGTCTCCACGATCACCAGCGAGACCCCGAAGACGGCGATCACCACCAGCACGACGGCAAGCGTGGACTGAATAAGACGACGACGCACAGGGTCCCTCCGGGAAGACTAAGGACCACCAGTCTCCCCCGGCCCGGAGCAGCACCCTAAAGGGGCGCGGGGAACTGCGCGACCGGCCACAGCGCGGGGTCAGCCGCCGACGCCCCCGCGACCCCCGCGCGGAAGGCGAGCTTCAGCTCTTCTCGAACCGGAAGCCCACTCCACGCACCGTGGCGATGTAGCGCGGGTTAGCGGCATCATCGCCCAGCTTCTTCCGCAGCCACGAGATGTGCATGTCCAGCGTCTTGGTGGAGGACCACCACGTGGTGTCCCACACCTCCCGCATCAGCTGATCCCTCGTGACCACGCGGCCGGCGTCCCGCACCAGCACCCGCAGCAGATCGAACTCCTTGGCCGTGAGCTGGAGTTCCTCCTCGCCCATCCACGCCCGGTGCGACTCGACGTCGATCCGTACACCGTGGGTGGCCGGCGGCTGCTGGGGCTCGGCCGAGCCGCGCCGCAGCAGCGCCCGGACCCGGGCCAGCAGCTCGGCGAGCCGGAAGGGCTTGGTGACGTAGTCGTCGGCGCCCGCGTCGAGCCCGACGACGGTGTCCACCTCGTCGGCGCGCGCGGTCAGGATGAGGATCGGCACGGTGTGGCCCTCGGCACGCAGCCGGCGGGCGACCTCCAGGCCGTCCATGCCGGGCAGTCCCAGGTCCAGCACGACGAGATCGACCCCGCCCTGGAGTCCGGCGTCGAGCGCGCTGGGGCCGTCCTCGCGCACCTCGACCTCGTAACCTTCCCGGCGCAGGGCGCGGGCCAGCGGCTCCGAGATGGACGCGTCGTCCTCGGCGAGCAGTACACGGGTCATGAGCTGATGGTAGACCGCCCGCGCGTGAGGCCGGGGCGTGGTCGGCAGCAGTGCTCTTACCTTTGTACCCTGCTGGTACAAACCAATGACGGTGCGACGCGATGGCGGAAGTCACCTTGGAAACAGGTCGCGCGGTTCCCATGATCCCTGTGATCCGTGTCTCAAGTCCTTCCATATCCGGCAGTGTCCTGCCGTATGGTGACCTGAACGCCTGTAGCACACCGGGGGCCTTTTGGCGGGCACATGACGCCAAGGGTCTCCCTTTCTGTGCGGGCTGACTCCGCTCAGCCTTGAAAGGAATGACCTCTGGCCGGGCTCCGTACGCAGTGACGCGTAGGAGCGTGGATCCCGGTGGTCGCCGTCCTCCGCATTCGATGCCTTCGATGCGGGAACCCCCAGGGCGTGGGGGTGGACGTCCGACCCTGCCGGTGCCGGCCGCACCCCCACCGGGCGCGCAGCGCTCCATCGCGCGTCCCGACCAGCAAGGAACGACCATGGCGTCCAGCCTGACGAAGGACTCGGTCCGTCCGGAGACCCCGGGCACCGAGAAGACCTTCTTCGGCCACCCCCGCGGCTTGGCCACTCTCTTCATGACCGAGATGTGGGAGCGGTTCTCCTACTACGGCATGAGGGCCCTGCTCCCGCTGTACCTGGTCGCTCCGGGCGGCCTGCACCTGAGCGCGGGCACCGCGACGGCGATCTACTCGGTGTACCTGTCGCTCGTGTACCTGCTCGCCCTGCCGGGCGGCTGGGTCGCGGACCGCCTGCTCGGTCCCCGCAAGACGGTGGCCGTCTCCGGTCTGATCATCATGCTCGGCCACCTGTGCCTGGCGCTGCCCGTGGCGGCGAGCTTCTACGTCGGCCTGGTACTGGTCGCCATCGGCTCGGGTCTGCTGAAGGCCAACATCTCCACGATGGTCGGCCACCTGTACAAGGGCGTGGACGACCCGCGCCGTGACGGCGGCTTCACCCTCTTCTACATCGGCATCAACCTGGGCGCCTTCATCGCTCCGCTGGCCATCGGCACGGTGGGCGAGAACGTGAACTGGCACCTCGGCTTCGCGCTGGCCGCGCTCGGCATGGCGCTCGGCCTGGTCCAGTACCTGCTGGGCGGCCGTCACCTCGCCGCGCAGAGCAACGAGGTCCCGACCCCGCTGTCCGCCGAGGAGAAGAAGGCCACGCTGCGCAAGGGCCTGATCTGGCTCGGCATCGCCGCGGTCTTCTACGCCCTGGTGGGCGGCACCGGCCACTTCACGCTGAACTGGGCGCTGATCCCGCTCACGATCATCGGTCTGATCGTGCCGATCCTGGTGATCACCCGGATCTACCGCGACAAGGACCTGGAGCCCGCCGAGCGCTCGAAGGTCTCCGCGTACGTCTGGTTCTTCGTCGCCGCCGCCGTGTTCTGGATGATCTACGACCAGGGTGGTTCCACCCTGTCGCTGTTCGCCGACAGCTCGGCCAAGAACACCATCGCGGGCTGGAAGTTCCCGGTCTCCTGGTACCAGTCGGTCAACCCGATCATGATCATGGCGCTGGCCCCGGTCTTCGCCTGGCTGTGGCTGTGGCTGAACCGCCGCGGCAAGGAGCCGAGCACGATCGTGAAGTTCGGCTCCGGCCTGGTCCTGGTCGGCGCGTCCTTCTTCCTCTTCCTCGCTCCGCTCTCGATCGCCGAGGGCGGTCACAAGGCCGCGGCGATGTGGCTGGTGGCGATCTACTTCGTGCAGACCGTCGGTGAGCTGGCGCTGTCGCCGGTGGGCCTGTCGGTGACCACGAAGATGGCGCCGAAGAAGTACGCCTCGCAGATGATGGGCGTCTGGTTCCTCGCGGTCACCGCGGGCGACTCGATCACCGCTCTGCTGTCGAACCCGGCCGTGGGCGGGGTGAACCTCGACAAGATGGGCTTCGTCGCCCTGGAGGCGATCCTGGCCGTGGTCGCCGGTGTCGCGGTCTGGATGTACCGCAAGAAGGTCAAGGCTCTGATGGGCAGCGTCAACTGACCTGACCCCGCTCAGCCGGACACACGAAGGGCCCCGCATCGAGGATGCGGGGCCCTTCGCCGTTCTCGTAGAGCCCGCTTCTAGGCGGGGGCGGCCAGTTCCGCCCAGACCGTCTTGCCGGAGCCGTCGGGGGTGCGTACGACGCCCCAGTCCAGGCTCAGGCGCTGCACGATGAACATGCCGTGGCCGCCGGGGCGGCCGGCCTGGTGCGGGGTCCGGGGGGCGGGCTGGCCGGCACCGCGGTCGGTGATCTCGAGACGGATCACCTTGCGGTCGCAGGACAGGAGCAGCTCGTCCGGTCCGTCGGCGTGCAGGCAGGCGTTGGTGACCAGCTCGGAGACGACGAGGAGCACGTCCTCGGCGGCGGCCCGCTGCTCGGCGCCCGAGGCGGGGAGCCAGCCCCACTCGTAGAGCGCCTGGCGGGTGAAGTCACGGGCGAGCGGGACCACCCCGCTCTCTCCGTCCAGGCTGAGCCTGCGGACCTGCCGCCCCCTCGCCTCCGGCGCGGCCTCGGAAGGCGCGACGGGCGAGGCGGCGCTCAAGGCCGCCTCGGACGCCGTCGCGCCTCCTTCGGGCATGCCGGAAGCGCCGCTCGGCTCCGGGCCACCATCGCCCGGCGAGTAGGGCCGGGTGGTGCTCATCAGCGCTTCACCTCACCGATCCACCAGTACACGATTCAAAAGTCCGACTCCGTTCGGTCCCGGACGGCCGGTTCACCGTCCGTCCGGTGTCCGCGTGCTGCCTCCGTCACCTTCGGCGTCCGCCCCTCGTCTCATACGTCGCGCCAGACCCCTTCTCCGGTTCCCGGAGCGGGTTCGGCGGCGGGGCTGCCGACAGGTTCCAGATGTCTCCTGCCCGACTGATCCCCCGGAACACCCCCTCATTCACCCGACGCAGGGAAGCGACGGCCCAAGGGGGCGCGCGGAAGGACTCAGCCGGTCTCGCCCGCCAGGGCGGCCTCCACGGAGTCGTGGACGGTGAAGACCGCCTCGGCTCCCGTGATCTCGAACACGCGCGCCACTACGGGCAGCATGCCCGCGAGATGCACGCCACCGCCGGCGGCGTCCGCCTTGAGGCGGGCCCCCAACAGCACGTTCAGTCCTGTCGAGTCGCAGAACTCCAGCCGTGAGCAATCCACGACAAGTCGCGTGAAGCCCTTCTCCAGGAGGTCGTCGAGCGGCTCGCGCAGTAGATCGGCGGTGTGGTGATCGAGTTCACCTGCCGGTGTCACTACGGCGCTGGAACCCTCTTCCCGCACCTCCACCAGAAGCCGGCCCGACTGTGCGCTGCCGACCGTCCCGTGGTCCATGCCGTCTCTCTCCCGAGGTCTTGGCTGCTGATGCCCTCGAACATTACGCCTTCCAGCCACACTTCGACACCCGAACAACCCCCCAGAAACGGGCATATAGCCACAAATGACACTTGCGACCAGCTCACCGAAGCGGGTAGGGCTAGTACGACACACATCCCTACACGCCGGCTTCGGAGGCGCCGCACACCGCAGTGCACGTATCGGCTTCGGCAGCCATATGCCGAGAACGATGGAGGACACCCATGTCAGCCCGGCTCGACGGATCGCCTACCCACAAAGCGACGTCGACACCCCCACCGGAAATGCTGGACCACACCATCGACCCTCTCGACCCCCTGGCGGGGCTCCCCGAGATCCCGCCCTTCGACGAGGTCGGCCCGGTGGACGCGCGAGCCCTCTCCAAGACGCTCTTCGAGCGCCTGGAGTCGCTGGAGGAGGGCACGTACGAGTACTCGTACGTCCGCAACACCCTCGTCGAACTGAATCTGGCGCTGGTGAAGTTCGCCGCCTCGCGGTTCCGTTCCCGCAGCGAGCCGATGGAGGACATCGTCCAGGTCGGCAC
>NZ_WWKH01000662.1:0-9609 GCF_009865595.1 Streptomyces sp. SID1328
CGACCCGGTCGCCAACATCACCGCCGCCGCCAACTACGCCGCCCACCGCTACGGCTCCATCGACAACGTCAACTCCGCGTACTGAGCCACCCGGCGTTCGTCACCCGTCCGGATCGAGTTCCGCGTACAGCAGCTCCCCGCCCTCGGGCGTGCCCTGGTCGCCGGGAACCTCGTAGCTGGCCGTCCCGCCGAAGGTGGCCCAGGCCCCGGCCGGGACGAAGGTAACGGTTACTGTCACGGTCACCGCCCAGTCTCCGGCGCCCCTGGTTCCCGGAGTCACCGGGTCGCACTCGCCGAAGCGGGCACCCACGGCGAGCACGGGCAGGTCGTCATCGGAGTCTTTGTCGTCGGCCTTCCGGTTCAGAGCGTTGTGCATGGGGCGTGGGCGGCTCGGGTTCCGCCTGAGGCGCTTCCAACGGGAAGTGGATGGGGCTGAGCAGGTATTGCGCTCGTTCGGGGCTCGGCTGGTGGGCAAGTTTCGGAGCGATGGCCGCGCGCAGTTCGCCGATCGGTTCCTCCAGTTCCGCCGGGCTGAGCCAGAGCGCATGCTGCCGACAACCCACCCGATCGGCCGCAGGATCAGCTGTGTCGCGGTCGAGCGGGCGCGGGTAGACAGCCTGCCATGCCCGGTCCGATGAAGGTCTAGAGCAGGATGCGGAGGTCGAGCACGGGACCGGTGGTTTCGACCGGGGTCGCGTCCAGCTTCTCGAGAAGGTGGAGCATCGACTTTTTGCTCGCCGCCACCGTGGCGGCCAGTGCGTGGTGCCCCTCGCGGCGGGCAACGACAGCCGCATGTTCGGCCAGCGCGGTGCCAAGCCCCCTGGCCTGCCATGCGTCCTCGACCAGGATTGCCAGTTCCCCCACCCCTTGCTGATCGGTGCGCATGACGTTCGTCATGGCGATGATGTACTCCGTGCGCTCGGCTGGAGTGGTCACCAGCGTGGTGCCGCGCTCCGGATCGGACAACTGACGCCATTCGGCGGGGGAGATCCCCGTCTTGCCCGCGTGGTACCGCAGGGCTCGACTGCCCAGCGAGCAGCGGCGGTGCAGTTCCTGCACTGGCACCAGGTCGACGGGGACCGCCTTCCGGCTTCGGGTGGCGGTTCCATCGATCAGCATGATCGAGTGCGCGTCCTCTCGGCGGTCGGCGTCGGGCATCGATGTTCTCCTCGCATTGCGATCGTGACTGCTGTGCCGCAGGCTCCGGGTCCGGAACACGGCCTTGCTGTCGCAGCAGTCTTTTGCGGGCTCCGGGCCGACTCAAGAGGACTTCGCGTCACATTAATGGCGTTCCGCTTACGTGCAACCACGGAGAGGCGCGAAGATCGGACGGAGTTGAACCCGTTGTCGGCGCCGATGCTGCGTTCTGCTCCCGGCATCGATCCAGGATTTACACGGAGGGCCAAGGGGCCCTCGCCCCTGGACAGGCCGATGAACGTCCGTACTTTGCGTATGCGATCCACTTCCTGCTCCGCCGGCCTGGCCCACGCCGATGCGCTGCGCCGCCTGACGGCGACCGGCGGCGTCGATCCGACCAGCCCCTTGGACGCTGCTGCGCGGCGCCCTGGAGAACTTCGCCACCGGCCTGTGGCACCTCGACGGCGTCGGGATGGTCGCCGAGCTGTACGCCCGGAGCGGGCCAACACGTTCTGGATGCCCTGCTCATCATGGCCGTGGGCGACATCGGCCGCGGACCGATCCGGTCGAGGGCCGGCCGGGGTCCCTCACGGTGGGCGCACCCAGGCGCGCGTTCCGGACCGGACGGGTGGGACCGGCACAGGAAAGGACCCCTGCCAATCGGTTGGCCTGGCAGGGGTCCTTCCCGGTCCCGGACCCGTCAGACCCCGGCGATCGGTCAGCCACCGGTCACGGACCGGTCAGCCACCGGCCCCGGGCCGGTAGTCAGCCGTCGGACTCCGGCGACGGGATGTAGGCGCCGGGTACGTCGTTCGGTGCGTAGATCTTCTTCTCACCGGGGTACGGACGCGCCCAGTTGTGGGTCTGGTACCAGGTGAGGTGGTTCATCTGGGCCGGGTTGGCGTAGTCGGGGATGGCGTGGGAGCCGGTCAGGTGCTGCT
Source organism: Streptomyces sp. SID1328 (assembly GCF_009865595.1). Classification (NCBI taxonomy): domain Bacteria; kingdom Bacillati; phylum Actinomycetota; class Actinomycetes; order Kitasatosporales; family Streptomycetaceae; genus Streptomyces; species Streptomyces sp. SID1328. The sequence continues at coordinate 2,079 of NZ_WWKH01000662.1, forward strand.
TGGACTTCCAGGCGTCCCACGCGGTGGCCAGGGACTTCTTGTCCGCCGGTACCTTCGCCGACGGTACGGCCGCCGCCTTGGGGTCCTGGGCGGCGGGGGCGTCCACGCCGCAGGGCGGCGGGGTCTTCAGGCCGTCGGTCAGCGAGGTGCGGTTGGGCAGCGCGGTGAACGGCGTGTAGTCGGGATGCCGGGTGAACGCGCCCCGCATGGGAGTGGCCGCGCTGTCCTTCTGGTTCATCGGGCGGATCCCGAGGATCTGCTCGACGGTGCGGATCATCGTGATCTGCGAGTAGTAGTGGCTGTCGACGGTGCCGTGCTGGGACCAGGGGCTGATGATCTGGACCGGCGCGCGGTGCCCGTCGACGTGGTCCAGGCCGGCCTGGGAGTCGTCCTCGACGACGAAGATCGCCGAGTCCTTCCAGTACTCGCTGTGCGAGATCTTGTCGATGATCTTGCCGGTGGCTAGGTCGTTGTCGGCGACCTGGGCGGCCGGGCCGGCCGGGCCACCGGTGTGGTCGCTGGAGAGCCAGAACATGTTCAGGTTGGCCGGGCCGTTCTTCTCGAAGTCCTGATTCCAGACCTCGTACCGGTACAGGTCCGGGACGCTGGTGTCGAACTTCGGGAATCCAGGCACCGACACGCTGTTGAGCGACGGGATCGGTGAGGAGGACTTCAGAGGGTAGGCGGTGGCCTGGCCGGTCGCGTTCATGTTCTTGGCGTCGCAGTACAGGTTCTGCCAGCTGGCGCCCGACGGCTTGGTCAGGAACTGCTGGAACTCGCCGAAGTTCCGCACGCTCTTGCCGGCCGCCTGTGCGCCCGTCCACAGGAAGCCGGTCTTCTGGTGGCCGAGGGCGTCGTCCTCGGTGTCGTAGCTGCGCGCGTACTCGCCGGCCGAGGACTCGGTGTACTCGGGGTTGTCGGCCTGCATGAGCCAGTTGTGGCCCTCGGCGGAGTTGGTGCCGATGTCGTAGGTGTTGTCGTACAGCCCGAACTGCTGGGCCAGCGCGTGCTGGTTCGGCGTGACGTTCGTGCCGAACTGCGTCAGCGACGGGTCGCCGTCGCCCTCGGGTACGTCACCGAGGACCTGGTCGTAGGTGCGGTTCTCCTTGACGATCAGGAAGACGTGCTTGATCGTCGAAGGGTCGCCGATCCGCGCCGGGACCGGCTGCGGCTCGGCGTTGCGGTGGCCCTTGGCGAGGGCGACGGAGCCGGCGCTCCAGCCGTTCTGCCGGAAGACCCTGGCCGTCTGGGAGCGGATGACACGGTCGCTGGGCAGGGTGAACTGCGTCAGGCTGGAGGTGGTGTCGTGGGTGGCGTGGCCGGCGCTGTCGGGGCGGCGGGCGTCGATGCCGCGGGTGTTGGAGACGACGACCTTCTCGCCCGCGGTGGTGATCTCGGCGGGGAAGTAGTCCGTCGGGAGGAGGCCGAGGTAACTGACCGGCTCCTGCGGGGACTTGTAGCGGTAGACGGCGACGGCGTTGGCCCGGCCTAGCGTAACCAGCAGGTGGCCGTCACCGGTGAGGGTCACGGCGTCAGGCTCGTAGCCGACCGAGCCCTCCGGCCACGGCTGGGTGGAGATGGTCTGCACGACGTGGCCGTTGGCGGTGTTGATGACCGACACGTTGTTGTCGGCGGTGTTGGTGACGAACACCGCGCCGCGCTGAGCGTACACGGCGGTCGGGTGCAGGCCGACGTCGATGGTGCCGACCGCGGCGGACGCGTCGGCCAGGTCGATGACGCTGACCGTGCCGGTGGTGGTGGCGCCGGTCCTCGGGTCGGCCGGCACCTGGGTGCCGTAGGAGTTGAGTGTGGAGTCCCCAGCCGTCGCGGGCCGCCCGCCCTCGTTGCTGACGTAGAGCTTGTCGCCGGCCCGGGCCATGCCGCGCGGGGCGTTGCCGACCGCCCAGCTCCGGGTGACCGCCCCGGTCGTCGCGTCGATCGCCACCACCCGGTTCTGGCCGTTGACCGCGGCGTACACGGTGGAGCCGTCGGCGGAGAACACCGCCGCGGCGACCAGGGCGTGCTTGCTGCCGTCGGCCGGGATCCTCACGGTCACGGGGTCGGCGAGCGTGCCGTCCGCGTTCACGGTGAACTTGGTGTAGCCGTCGGCCTGGCCCAGCCACAGCTGCTTGCCGTCGGGTGAGTACGTCGGACCTTCCTGGCCGACGGAGCCGCTGCCGATGCGCAGGTCGTCGGCGGCGTTGGTGCCGACACGCTGTTTGACCCGCCCGGTCGCGAGGTCCACGATGACCAGCGCCGCGTCGCCGTCGGTGACCGCGGCGGCGAGGTGGCCGCCGTCCGGGCTGACCGTCGACGACATGATCTTGCCGTCGTTGATGACGAGGCGGTCGCCGAAGGGGGCGACGTACTGGTCGGCGGAGACGACCTGGCCCCTGTGGGTGACCTGGCCGACCTGGTCGGTGCCGAACTGACGGGTCTCGGCGACGGCGGTGCCGGTGGCCAGGGCGGCCGTGGTGATGCACGCCGTGACCAGCATGGCCCGGCGGCTGACACCTCTGCCCAGCAGGTCGTAGTACTTCTTCTCGGCCTGCCTGCGGCGGCGTGCTATCTGCATGACGTCATTCCCTTCGGGAATTCGGGGACTTCGGGGGGTGGCCGGAGAGAAGAGTTCAGGGGGTCGGGGAGTCCGGGGAGGCGGAGAGCAGGTCGACGTTGCCGTCGAACTGCCACAGCGGGTTCGGTGCGTCTCCGGTCGAAGTCCGCACAAGGAAGTAGCCGTTCACTTCCTTCGGTCCGTCGCCGTCGGCGACGAACCGCCCGTCCGCCGTGATGTCGAGCTGGTAGACGGCCGACCCGGTGGCCGCGACGCCCGGCAGATGCCAGGAGACGACGCACCGCCAGTCGTTGCCGGCGCCGTGGGCGCCGTCCTGGACACCGGCCTTGGTGCACGCCGCCGCCGTCTTCAACTGCCCTTCGGTGACGGCGGGCCGGTGGAGCTGGTCGGTCTGTGTGCGGTAGAGGTGGGCGAACTCGGTGGCGAGCGAGTTCTGCACCTTGGCCTGCTCGATCCCGGAGCCGGTGGCCGTGGTCGTCGCCGCCACGACCGCGACCGTCACGCCGAGCAGCCCCGCGAGCGGCAGGGCGGCCGTGCCGACCGCGTGGCGTGCGGAGCCGTCGTCCGTGGGGTTGCTGAAGTCCCGCCGCAGGAAGAGGACACAGGCCAGCGCCGTCGCCGTCACGGCCCACAGGAGACCGACAACGATGCCGATGAGGAGCGGAGCGAGCTGCGCCGGGCTGGTGAACAGGCCGTTCCAGGTGAGGAAGGCGTCCCCGGGCAGGGCGAGGCGTACGGCGACGGGGAGCGGCAGCATCTGGGCGAGCTGCATCGCCAGCGCGACGATCGCGGGCAGCAGCAGACCCATCGGGGAGCGCCCGAGCACGACCGACCCGAGGAGCCCGATTCCGGCGAGGGCCAGGGTCGGGGCGAGCACACAGGCCCAGGCCAGCAGGACCGTGCCGGCGGCGTCCCCCGGCGCCAGCAGATGGCCGTCGAGGCCGACCAGCGGCCGGTTGCCGACGGCCACCAGCCCGCCGACCGTGCTGGAGACGGCCAGTCCGGCCACGAGCAGCAGGATGACGGTGAGACCGGCCAGTGCCTTCGCCGCGAAGATCCGCCGCGGCGAGCGGACGACGACGAGGAGGTGGCGCCAGGTGCCGAGCCGGTCCTCCGAGGCGAACACGTCGCCGGCGACGACGGAGGTGAGCAGCGGAAGCGCCCAGGTGCCGGCGAAGCCAAGCGTGACCAGCGGTGCCGCCCACCCGGTGGCGTGCATCCAGCGGCCGAAGAGGGTGTCCGTGGGCAGCGTGCTCTGCACGCTCACCCCGGCCACGAACAGCGCCGGCGCGATCCAGCAGGCGAGGAGCGAGAGGCGGATCCGCCACTGGGCGAGGAGCTTGACGACCTCGAAGCGGTAGCTCCGGGCAACTGTGACACGGCCTGATGCGGGGGTGTGCGCCTCTCCCCGCGGTGCGGCGGTCGGCGTGGGGCTCGCGGTTGTGCTCATCGACCGGTCTCCTGCTGCTGGGTGTCGCTCTTCCGGTGCTCGGTCAGGGCCAGGAACGCCGCCTCCAACGGAGAGACGACCGGGGCGAGTTCGCGCAGGGAGACGCCCTCGTGGACGAGCCGCACCACCAAGTCGTCCAGGGCGGCCACCGGCGCGCGCACCACGAGCACCTCCCCGCCCTGGCGTCCGGTGGTGTCGTCGGCCAGGTGGATTCCCGGCGCGTCGGCGGCCAGCCGGCGTGCGCGTTCCGGGTCGGACGTCAGCAGCCGGTAGTCGAGTTCACGGTTCTCGGTGGCCAGCTTGCCCAGCGGCCCGGAGAAGACGATCCGCCCCGTCGCGAGGACGGTGACCTCGGAACACAGGGCCTCCAGGTCTTCCATGCGGTGGCTGGAGAGCACGACGCTCGTTCCCTCGCGCGCGAGCCGGGTGAGGACGCCGTGGACGTGCTTCTTCCCAGCCGGGTCCAGGCCGTTGGAGGGTTCGTCCAGGACGAGCAACCGCGGCTTGCCGAGCAGGGCCGCGGCGAGGCCGAGCCGTTGGCGCATGCCCAGGGAGAAGCCGCGGGTGCGTTCGTCGGCGACGTCGGTGAGCCCCACCTGTTCGAGTGCGTCGTCGATCCCGGCCGACCGCGTGTCGTCGCCCCGCAGAGCTGCCAGCGCGGCGAGGTTCTGCCGCGCGGTGAGCGAGGGGTACAGCCCCGGCCCGTCCACGAACCCGGCGACACCGCCGGGCGCTTCGAACGCCCTTCCCGCCGGCGTGCCGAAGACCTCCAGACGTCCGCTGTCGGCCACGGTCAGGCCGAGAAGGAGGCCGAGCAGCGTCGTCTTACCGGCGCCGTTCGGACCGACCAGGCCGTGGATCTGTCCCTGTGCCACATCCAGGTCGGCGTCGTCGAGCGCGACGACGTCACCGAAGCACTTGGTGATGCCGCGAGCCCGGATCGCCAACGTAGAGTCCATGAGCCCCTTCTTTCGGAAAGCCTCATGGACCCTAGAAAGCACACAAGACGCTGGCAGGACTCACCGGTTGAACGCTCAGGGAACGGAACCTCAACGGGGAGTCAACCGCCGTCCCGCACACCCAGATCGTCCCGCCCGTCGGCCCCGCGTCCGCGGGGATGGTCCGTACACACCCCCGCGCAGCGTGCGCACCTTCGCGCACACCCTCTGTCGTGCACCGGACACTCGCCGTAGACTCATGGCGAGCGCGGGGCGGTTGACAGGGGGAGCCGACATGCCGGAAGCGCCGTACGGTCCGTACCAGGGGTTCACCGTTCCGCCGATGCCGTCCGGGCCACCGCCCGCGCCGCCGAGCGCGCCGCGCGCGGCCGCGGTGGCCCTGCTCAACCTGAGCGGACTCGGCCTCGGTTATGCCCTGCTCCGAAGATGGGGCGCGCTGGCGCTGTGCCTGGCCGCCACCGCCGTCCTCCTCTTCGTCGCGCTGCCCGCCGACGCCGACGGCCTGCCCACCGGGGTGCTGGTCGGCTACCTCGTCGTCCTGCTGCTCGCCGCCGCCCACGGCGCCCGCCTGGGACTGCGCACCCCGCTGTCCCTGCGCGCGCCCCTCGCCCTTGTGCTGGGCCTGGTGCTGCTCGCCGTACCGGCCGGCGGCGCCCTCTGGTACGACGGTGCCCGCGCGGAGGCCGAACAGCAGGCGCTGCTCGGCCGGCTGGAGAAGGCCGACGACCTGGTGGCGGCGGCCGGACGGCACACCTTCGCCGCCTCCCGCGCCGACTACCGCTCGGCCCTCGCCGTCTACCGCGACCTCGCGGTCGACCACCCCGGCTCCCGCGCCGCCGACCGCGTCCCCGCCCGGATGCGTGCCTACTACGCCGGCGTCGGCGCCGCGTACGGGCGGGGCGAGTACTGCGTGGCCGTCGAGCCCCTCCAGTTCCTCCGTACGGTGCCGCGCACCATGCCCGCCGACCAGCTCGGCTCGCTCACCCGCTGGCCCGACGACCGGCTGGCCACCTCGCTCTACGAGTGCGGCAAGGCCGACCTCGGCGACGGCGGGGAGGCATGGGTCGAACGGTTCCGCGAGCTGCTCGCCGACTTCCCCGGCTCAACGGCCGCCGCCAAGGTGGTGCCGGCCGCCGACGCGGCCGTACGGACCGCGCAGCAGGGGGTCGCCGGGAACGCGCCCTGCACCGCCGTGGACCGGCTGCACACCCTGGACACCCGGCTCACCGACCTCGCCGCCTCGGCCGGCAACGCCTCCACCGGCCTCACGGCGGTCGCCGCCCGCGCCGGGAAGGGCGGGGACGCGGGCGCCTACGAGTGCGGGGTGGACCAGTACAAGGACGGGGACTTCGCCGGGGCGCGGCAGAGCATGCGGAGCTATGTCTCCGACAGCAAGGGCGGCGGGAAGCGGGAGAGGGCCAAGAAGATCGCCATAGCCGCCGAGGTCGCCCAGACCCTCCCGGCGGCCGGGAAGAAGCTGCCCACCACGGCCTCCGGCGGCAGCATCTCCGTCACGGTGAAGAACGACAGCCCCCACGACATCACCGTGCTCTACACCGGCCCGGTCACCGGCAGCTTCACCCTCAAGGCGTGCGGCGGCTGCACCGCGTACTCCCTCACCGCGACCATCACGGCGGGCTTCAAACCGTGCTCCGACAGCGGGCGGAACTACCCGCAGCGCACGATCCAACTGCCCACCGGCACCACGTACTTCGTGCACCAGCCCCAGGGAACCGGCGCCGGCTCGCCCGCCTCCGACACCGCGCGGCTCAGGTCGGGCTATGTGTACACCGAATGCGCCTACACCACGCGGACGTTCGGGTCCGGCACCTGACCGGGTCCCGCGTCCGGTCCCGGCACCGCCTGGGTGACGGTGCCGCACAGGGCGGTGGGGCGCGGCTCCGGGCCGCGCTCCAGCCAGTCCCGGTACGCGGGCGCCTGGTGGGCCACCTCCCAGTAGGCGTCGGCCAGTTCCTCGAAACCCCGGTCGAGATCGGCCTCGGTGCGGGCCGCGAGCAGCAGCCGCACCCCGATCGGGTCGCCGTGCAGGGGACGGATGGCGAGGTCGGAGCGGGGGTGCGCGGTGGGCTGGCTGACCGTGACCACCTCGCCGGTGGCGGCCAGCGAGTAAGCGGTGAGGTAGTCGCCGTGCAGCAGGTCCGGCTCGATCCCGGCCTCGCGCAGCACCCGGCAGATCGCGTCCCACTCGCCGTCCACCGTGGAGTCGACCATCCACCGTTCCTCGGCCAGCTCGGTCAGCCGCACCTCGCTCCTGGCCGCCGCCGGATGGTCGGCGGCCAGCGAGACGAACTGCGGCTCCCGCTCCACCAGCACCCGTAGGCGCAGCCCCGGTGGGACCCGCAGCGGACTGCCCTCCACCTCGTGCACGAAGGCCAGCTCCAGCGCGCCCTCGGCGACCTGGCGCAGCAGCGCGTTGGCGGAGGCGTCCATCTGGAGCGAGGGCTCGGCCGCCGGGACACGGGAGCGCAGCCGGCGCAGCCAGCCCGGCAGGGCGCGGCTGGCGGTGGCGCCGATCCGCAGCCGGGG
>NZ_WWKH01000663.1:0-16773 GCF_009865595.1 Streptomyces sp. SID1328
ACGGGGGTGCCGAGGTGCGGCGGGTGGTGGGCGTGGGGGTCGGCGCAGGGGGCGTCGGTGTCGCGGTGGAGGCGTGGGCCGCGGCCTCGGCCGCGGTGATCGGCACGGCGCGCGGGGGGTCGTACGCCGTACCCGCCATCACCGTGTGCACGCCCCACCAGGACAGCGTGGTCGCCGCCGCGGTGGCCAGCAGCCACGCCAGTACGTGTACGAGTCCTCTGCGCATCGGGGCCATACTGCCTCAGCGGCCACGCGCCGCGCAGGCGACCCCAGTTGTGCACGGCCGGTTGGCGGCGAGGAGTTGTCCACAGGGAGTTGTCCACAGGCCAACACTTCGCTGGTGCGCATGGCGTACGGTGCGGCGCATGGCAAGTGTGCTCGTGGTCGAGGACGATCAGTTCGTCCGCTCGGCGCTGATCCGGCATCTCACCGACGCCGCCCACGTGGTGCGCAGCGTCGGCACCGCGCTGGAGGCGCTGCGCGAGGTCGCCCATCTCCGTTTCGACGTGGTCATACTCGACCTCGGACTGCCCGACCTGGACGGCTCCGAGGCGCTGAAGATGCTGCGCGGCATCACCGACGTGCCCGTCATCATCGCCACCGCGCGGGACGACGAGAGCGAGATCGTCCGGCTGCTCAACGCCGGGGCGGACGACTACCTGACGAAGCCCTTCTCGGTCGAGCACCTCTCCGCCCGCATCGCCGCCGTCCTGCGCCGCTCCCGCTCCGGCGCCGCCGAGCCACCGCCCTCGCCGGTGATCCGGGTCGGCGGCCTCACCGTCGACCCGCTGCGCCGCCAGGCCGAGCTGGACGGCGCCCGGCTCGACCTCACCCGGCGCGAGTTCGACCTGCTCGCCTTCCTCGCCGGCCGCCCCGGCGTGGTCGTCCCGCGCAAGGAACTGCTCGCCGAGGTCTGGCAGCAGTCCTACGGGGACGACCAGACCATCGACGTCCATCTGTCCTGGCTCCGCCGCAAGCTGGGCGAGACGGCGGCCCGGCCCCGCTATCTGCACACCCTGCGCGGGGTCGGGGTCAAGCTGGAGCCGCCCGCCGTGGGGGAGCCCCGATGAGATGGGCCCTGGTCAAGGTCTGCCTGGCGGTGACCACCATGGTCGTCGTCGCCTTCGCCGTCCCGCTCGGACTGGTCGTCAAGGAGATGGCCCGCGACCGCGCCTTCGCCGGCGCCGAGCGCGAGGCCGCCGCCGTGGCGCCCGCGCTCTCCATCACCACCGACCGGGACGAGCTGGAAAGGGTGGTGGCCGCGGCCGGGGCCGACTCCGGGATGTCCGTGCACCTGCCCGCCGACGGCGACCGGGGCGCGCTCGACCTGGGCCGGGGGAGGGCCGCGGAGAGGGACATCGAAGCGGTGCGCCGGATGGGCCGCGCCTCCACCACCGAGGTCACCGGGGGCTCCGCCCTGCTGCAGCCCGTCGCGCTCGGTTCCGGCGCCATCGCGGTGGTCGAGGTGTGGGTGCCCGAGGCCGCGATGAGCAACGGGGTGGGCACGGCCTGGGCGGTGCTCGCCGCCGTGGGGCTCGCACTGATCGCCGGTTCGGTCGCGGTCGCCGACCGGCTCGGGGTGCGCATGGTGCGCCCCGCCCGGCGGCTGGTGGAGGGCGCGCACGAACTGGGTGAGGGGCAGCTCGGGGCACGGGTGCCCGAGGAGGGGCCGACCGAACTGCGGCTCGCCGCCGTCGCGTTCAACTCCATGGCCGATCAAGTGGTCCAGCTCCTCGCCAACGAGCGGGAACTGGCCGCCGACCTCTCGCACCGGCTGCGCACCCCGCTCACCGTGCTCCGCCTGAACGCCGCCTCGCTGGGCGCCGGTGCCGCGGCCGACCAGACCCGCGCCGCCGTGGCCCAACTGGAGGGCGAGGTCGACACGATCATCCGTACCGCCCGCGAGGCCAAGCCGCAGACGGCGGCCGTGGGGCCGGGCACGGGGTGTGACGTGGCGGAAGTGGTGCGCGGGCGCATGGAGTTCTGGTCCGCGCTCGCCGAGGACGAGGGCCGCAAGTGGCGGGTGGCCGGCGCCGAGCGGCCGGTACGGGTCCCGGTGGCCCGGGCCGACCTGGCCGCCGCCCTGGACGCCCTGCTGGGCAACGTCTTCCGGCACACCGCCGAGGGCACCGCCTTCGCGGTCGACGTCCACCACGCCGAGGACGCGGTGATCGTGCTGGTCTCCGACGCGGGCCCCGGCATACCCGACCCGCGGGCGGCGATGGCCCGCGGCCGGGGTTCCGGCACGGCGGGCTCGACCGGGCTCGGCCTGGACATCGTGCGCCGTCTGGCCGAGTCCACGGGCGGTGACGTCCGCATCGGCTCCTCCGTGCTCGGCGGCACCGAGGTGCGGATCTGGCTCCAGCTCGACGCCCGCAAGCCCGCCGGACGCGGCCACCGGGGCACCGTCCGCAGGCGGCGCAAGCTGACACCCAGCCGCTGAGTGGTCTCGACCTTTAACCGGTCCCGATCCCTCCCTTAAGCGCACCCTAAGCCTTTCAACCACCGTCCCCGATAAGCCGATTGCCGGATTCCGCATCGATAGCGTGCTGCCACCACCCCCCACCCCCGCACGAAGGACAGGCACGCCAATGAGCACGCACCGGCGCAGGATCAGTGGCAGGAACAAGGCGATAGGCGGCGTGGTCGCGGCCGCCGTGGCCGGTGGCGGCGCGGTCCTGGTGACCGGGGTCGCGCACGCCGCCGGGGTCGGCGCCGCGTACACCAAGACCAGCGAGTGGTCGACCGGGTACAGCGCCCAGTACGTCGTCACCAACGACACCGGAGCGGCCAAGAAGGACTGGAGCCTGGAGTTCGACCTCCCGGCCGGCTCCAAGCTCGGCTCGCTGTGGAACGCCGAGTCCAGCGTGAGCGGGCAGCACGTCACGGTGAAGGCCGCCAAGTGGGACACCGACGGGCTGGCCGCGGGCAAGTCGGTCACCGTCGGCTTCGTCGTCGACGGCGCGGGCGACCCCACCGGCTGCCGGATCGACGGCTCCGAGTGTGCCGCCGACCCCGCCGCCACCCCCGAGCCCAGCGGCCGCCCCACCGAGCCCGAGACCCCGGCGCCGACCCAGAGCACCCCTGGTCAGCCCGAGACGCCGGTGCCCACCAAGAGCGCGGGCAACGGCACCAAGGCGGCGGCCGGGTTCGCCCCGTACGTCGACACCTCGCTCTACCCGGCGTTCGACCTGCTGGGCACCGCCGACGCCACCGGCGTGAAGAACTTCAACCTGGCCTTCGTCACCGACGGCGGCGGCTGCACCCCCAAGTGGGGCGGTGTGAGCGACCTGACCGCCGACGGCGTGGCCGCCCAGATCGGTGCCCTGCGCGCCAAGGGCGGTGACGTCCGCGTCTCCTTCGGCGGCGCCTCCGGCTCGGAGCTGGCCACCACCTGCTCCTCCGCCGACGCCCTGGCCGCCGCGTACGGCAAGGCCGTCGACGCCTTCAATCTGACCAAGGTCGACTTCGACGTCGAGGGCGGGGCGCTGCCCAACACCGCCGCCAACACCAAGCGTGCCCAGGCCATCGCCAAGCTCCAGGCCGCCCACCCCGGCCTGAACGTCTCCTACACCCTCCCGGTGATGCCCGAGGGCCTCACCCAGGACGGTGTGAACCTGCTGGCCGACGCCAAGGCCAACGGCGTTCGCGTCGACGGCGTCAACATCATGGCCATGGACTACGGCCCGGCGTACAGCGGCGACATGGGCGACTACGCGATCCAGGCCGCGACCGCCACCCAGGCCCAGATCAAGGGTGTCCTCGCGCTCTCCGAGGACGACGCCTGGAAGACGGTCGGCGTCACCCCGATGATCGGTGTCAACGACGTCGCCACCGAGATCTTCAAGGTCGACGACGCCGGCCAGCTCGTGGATTTCGCCAAGTCCAAGGGCATCGGCTCGCTGTCCATGTGGTCCGGCACCCGTGACAAGAGCTGCGACGGCGGCACCAAGCCCACCGCCGACGCCACGTGCAGCTCGATCACCCAGGACAAGTTCGCCTTCTCCAAGGCGTTCGCCGCCTTCAACTAGGCGCGCGTGAACGTGGGGCCCGGCGGTGTCCGGACCGCCGGGCCCCACTCGTGCGTCCGGGCGGGCCCGGTCCCGGTCAGCCCGCCGACTCCACCGACGGCAGCGTTCCGGTGCGGGCCGCCTCGCCGTACCAGCGGGCGCTGGACTTCGGGGTCCGCTCCTGCGTCGCGTAGTCCACGTAGACCGCGCCGAACCGCTTCTCGTAGCCGTAGGACCACTCGAAGTTGTCCATCAGGGACCACAGGTAGTACCCGCGCACATCGGCGCCGTCGCGCAGGGCGTCGCGTACCGCCGAGAGGTGGGCGTGCAGGTAGGCGACGCGCTCGGGGTCGTGCACCCGGCCGTCCGCGTCCGGCTTGTCGTCGTAGGCGGCGCCGTTCTCCGTGATGTACAGCGGGAGTCCGGGGGCCTCGCGGGTGTAGCGCATCAGCAGGTCGTACAGGCCCGTCGGGTCGACGGTCCAGCCCATCTCGGTGCGCTCGCCGGGGCTCTGGTGGAAGAGCACGTCGTCGGCGCCGGGCCAGGGGGAGTGCTCGCTCGCGCCGTGGCCGTCGGCGCGCGGGCCGCTGACCTTGTCGGTGACCGCCGAGACCAGCGCCGGGGTGTAGTAGTTCAGGCCCAGCGCGTCCAGCGGGGCGTTGCTGGTGGCGAGGTCGCCGTCCAGCACGAAGGACCAGTCGGTGAGCGGGGCCGTCGCGGTGAGCAGGGACTCGGGGTAGGCGCCGTGCAGCATCGGGCCGTGGAAGACGCCGTTGGCCAGGTCGTCGATGCGCCGGGCCGCCGCCAGGTCCGCCGGGTCCTGCGAAACCGGGCGCACGACGGCCGAGTTGAGGCTCACCGCGACCTGGTTGCGGGCCGGCATCGCCGCGCGAAGCGCCGAAGCGCCGAGCCCGTGCGCCAGGTTGAGATGGTGGGCCGCCCTCAGCGAGGCCACCGGCTCGGTCCGGCCGGGAGCGTGCACCCCGGAGCCGTAGCCCAGGAAGGCGCTGCACCAGGGCTCGTTGAGGGTGATCCAGTTCTCCACCCGGTCGCCCAGTGCCTCGCCGACGAGGTGCGCGTACTCGGCGAACCGGTGCGCGGTGTCCCGCTCCGGCCAGCCGCCCGCGTCCTCCAGCTCCTGCGGGAGGTCCCAGTGGTAGAGGGTGACGGCGGGCTTGATGCCGTTCTCCAGCAGCTCGTCCACCAGCCGCCGGTAGAAGTCCAGCCCGATCTGCACCGCCGGACCCCGCCCGGTCGGCTGCACCCGCGACCAGGAGACGGAGAAGCGGTACGCGCCGAGCCCCAGGTCGGCCATGAGGGCCACGTCGTCGCGGTAGCGGTGGTAGTGGTCGACGGCCACGTCACCGGTCTCACCGCCCGCGGTCTTGCCGGGTGTATGGCTGAAGGTGTCCCAGATCGAGGGCGTACGGCCGCCCTCGCGTACCGCCCCCTCGATCTGGTACGCGGAGGTCGCCGCCCCCCAGAGGAAGGCCGGCGGGAAGGTGACCTCGGAGGCCACGGGGGAGACCGTGGAGGAGGAGTCGGGCATGGAAGCGCTCCCATCGAAAGTCGGGAAGACGTCGGGAAGACTCGGGGAAAGTCGGGAGAGACAAGGGGCCGGGGCGTCGGTGTCCCGGCCCCTTGACGGGACGGTGCTCGACGGGACGGTTCAGCCCTTGATCGCGCCCTGCATGATGCCGCCCACGATCTGCTTGCCGAACAGCAGGAAGGCGATCAGCAGCGGCAGGGTGCCGAGCAGCGCGCCCGCCATGATGACCGCCTGGTCCGGTACATACCCGGTGCCGAGGGCGTTCAGGGCGACCTGCACGGTCGGGTTCTGCTGGTTCAGGGCGATGATCGGCCACAGGAAGTCGTTCCAGGCGAACACGAAGGTCAGCAGGCCGAGCACCGCCATCGCGGGCCGGGCCGCCGGGAACACCACGTGCCAGACGATCCTCAGGCTGCTCGCCCCGTCCACCCGCGCCGCCTCGATCAGCTCGGTCGGCAGCGCCTGGACCAGGTACTGCCGCATGAAGAACGTGCCGAACGCGGTCACCAGGCTCGGCAGGATCACCGTCTGGAGCTGGTTGGACCAGCCGAGGTCGCTCATCCACAGATACAGCGGGACGACGGCGAGCTGCGGCGGGATCATCATCGTGCCGATGGTCAGCAGCAACAGCAGCCCCGAGAACCTGAACCGCAGCTTGGCGAAGGCGAAGCCGGCCAGGGTGGAGAAGATCACCGTACTCACCGTGATCGTGCCCGCGACGATCAGCGAGTTGAGCATCGCGGTGCCGAGCCCGGCCTGCTCCCAGGCGGCCTGAAGGTTCTTGAACAGGTTGCCGCCGAACCACAGCGGCGGCGGGGCCTGGGCGAGCCGCCGGTCGGTGCGCGAGGCCGCGACCGCCGTCCACACCAGCGGCGCCAGCGAGACGAGCGCGAACACGACCAGCGCCACGTACGTCACCGGGCCGGCGTGCAACTGCTTGCCCGCCTTGGTGGCCCGGCGCCGGCCGGTGCGCGCCTTGGGGAGAACGAGCTCACCGGCGGTCATCGGACCTCCTCAGCCAGCGGGTCAGGAGCAGGTTGACCGCGGCGATGATCAGCAGGACCAGGAACATCGTCCAGGCGATGGCGGACGCCTTGCCGAGGTTGCCGATGATCCAGCCCTGGTCGTACATGTAGAGACCGAGCGTCTGGTACTGGTGCTCCGAGCCGCCCTTGGTCCCGCTGACCCCGCCGAACAGCAGGGGTTCACCGAAGAGCTGGGTGGCGCCGATGGTCGAGACGACGATCGTGAACAGCACGGTCGGCCGCAACTGCGGGATCGTCACGTGCCAGAACTGCTGGCGCCGGTTGGCACCGTCGAGCGCGGCGGACTCGTACAGGTCCGCCGGGATGGCCTGCATCGCGGCCAGGTAGATCAGCGCGTTGTAGCCGGTCCAGCGCCAGATCACGATGCTCGACACCGCGAACTGCGATCCCCAGTCCGATTCACGCCAGTTGACCGGGTCGACACCGAAGAAGTGGAGAATCCAGTTCACCATGCCGCCGTCCCACGAGTACAACAGGGTGAAGACCAGCGTCGCCGCCGCCACCGATGTCGCGTACGGGGTCAGCATCACCACGCGCCACACGGTGGAGCCGCGCAGCTTGTAGTTGAGCATGTGGGCCAGCCAGAGCGCCGCCATGAGCTGCGGGACGGTCGAGATCAGACCGATGGTGAAGGTGTTCCGCAGCGCGTTCCAGAAGAAGTCCGAGGACAACAGGTTCCGGTAGTTGGCCAGGCCCGCCCAGCTCTGGTGGTCCAGAGCGGACAACTGCACGTCGTGCAGCGAGTACCAGACCGTGTACAGCAGCGGCACCAGTGTGAACACGCCGAACAGCACGAAGAAGGGGGCCACGAACGCGTACGGCGACGCCTTCGTGTCCCAGCGGTACAGCCGGCTGCGCCAGGAGGGGGCGCCGTCCGGCGCACCGCGACCCCGAGCGCCCCGGACCGCGCCCGGCGGGATGCCGGGCGCGGTCTCGGCGCTCGACGCGGGATGCGCGAGAGCCTCTTTGGCGGTCACTGGCCGAGCACGTCCTTGATCTCCTTGGACGCGGCGTCCCAGCCCTGGGCCGGGGACTTGCCCTTCTGCTCGACCTGGAGGATGCCGATGTCACTGATCGCGGTGTCGATCGGCTTGTCCTTCGGGCCCAGCGGCTGGGCCGGGATGGTCTTCGCCGCGTCCGAGAAGATCTGGGTGAGCGGCGCGTTCGAGAAGTACGCGGTGGTGTCCGCCTGCGGCTTCAGGCCCGCGTACGCCGACGGGGTGGAGGGGAAACTGGCCTGCTTGGCGAAGACCTTGGCCTGCTGCTCCGGCGCGGTCAGCCACTTGGCCAGCGCGACGGCCTCCTTCTGGTGCTTGGTCGCCGTCGGCACAGCGAGGAAGGAGCCGCCCCAGTTGGACGCGGTCGGCGCCGCCGCCACGTCCCACTTGCCCTTGCCGGAGTCGCCGGCCTTCTCACCGATGTAGCCGAGCATCCAGGCGGGGCAGGCCACCGTGGCGAAGGAGCCGTTGGCGAAGCCCTTGTCCCAGGTGGGGTCGAACTGCTTCAGCTTGGCCGACATGTCGCTGGTCGCCACGCTCATCGCGTCGTCCCAGGCGTCCTTCACACCCTGGGACTTGTCCCAGACGACCTTGCCGTCCTTGTCGTAGTTCCGCTCGGAGGCACCGCCCAGGGAGGCGTTGTACACCGAGGCAGCCGAGTCGACGTACTTGGTGCCCTTGGGCGCCTTCTTCATGTACTGCTTGCCGAGGTCGACGTACTTGGACCAGTCGCCCTTCCACTGCTCCGCGAGCTTGGCGCGGTCGGTGGGCAGGCCGGCCTTGGCGAAGAGATCCTTGCGGTAGCAGACGGCCATCGGGCCGATGTCGGTGCCGATGCCGATCGTCTTGCCGTCCGGGGTGGTGGCCTGGGCGAGCTTCCAGTCCAGCCACTGGGACTTGTCGACCTCCTTGCCGAGGTCGACGAACTTGGCGGCCTGCGTCTGCACGGCCTCCGTGATGTTGCCGACCTCGATGGCCTGGATGTCGTCGGTGCCCGAACCGGCCTGGAGGCGGGTGAGCACCTTCGGCCAGTACACGTCTGTACGAGTGGTGACGTTCTCCTTGATGTTGATGTCCGGGTGCAGCTTCATGTACTCGTCGTACAGACCGGCCTGCTTGTAGCCGAAGACCCCGAAGGTTCCGACTGTCAGCGTGATGTTGCCCTTGCCGTCGCCGCCGCCCGCGTCCGACGAGCCGTCGTCCGAGTCGCTGGCGCAGCCCGCCAGCAGACCCGTGGCCAGCGCGGTCGCGGCCATCATGGCCACCGTGCCGCGCGACCTGCGGATGCTCGTACGCATTGCGTCCTCCTGTTGCCTGACGTGCCGACCCCCCGGCCAACTGCATGGAAATCGCGTGGATCTGGGCCCGTTCGTACTCGCTGCGGCTCGGGCGGGGAACGTGCGGGTTGTGTAGGTGTCAGGTACCGTGGGAGCGCTCCCACATGTGATGGGTTGAAGGGTCGTCCGTCCGGGACGGGGTGTCAAGGGAGTGCGCACGGCCAACGCGGTTCAGTTATAGGGCTGTTAACCGGCCAGTGGGATTTTCCGGCGGACAGTGTTGAATGTGAGGCCTGAGTGGGACGGCCGAGAGAGGCGGAGGCCATGGCGAGCCACGGGGTGCGGGGCGGCCGGAGCGGTGGGCGGCCGACGCTCGAAGAGGTGGCCGCCCGGGCCGGGGTGGGCCGGGGCACGGTCTCCCGCGTGATCAACGGCTCCCCGCGGGTCAGCGACGCCACCCGCGCGGCCGTGGAGGCGGCGGTCGCGGAACTCGGGTACGTCCCCAACACCGCGGCCCGCGCGCTCGCGGCCAACCGCACCGACTCCATCGCGCTGGTGGTGCCCGAGCCGGAGACCCGCTTCTTCGCCGAGCCGTACTTCTCCGACATGCTGCGCGGGGTGGGGGCGGAACTCGCCGACACCGAGTGGCAGTTGCTGCTGATCTTCGCGGGCAGCGACCGCAAGCGGCAACGGCTGGCGGACTACCTCTCCGCCCACCGAGTCGACGGTGTCCTCCTGGTCTCCGTGCACGCCGACGACCCGCTGCCGGATCTGCTGGACCGGCTGGAGATCCCGGCCGTGATCAGCGGGCCCCGGTCGGCGGGGGAGACGCTCACCTCGGTCGACTCCGACAACTACGGCGGCGGTCGCTCCGCCGTCGAGCACCTCATCGCCCGCGGCCGCCGCCGCATCGCCCACATCACCGGCCGCCCCGACGTCTACGGCGCCCAGCGCCGCGTCGACGGCTACCGGGACGCGCTGCGCGGGGCGGGCCTGGAGGTGGACGAACTCCTCATCGAACCGGGCGACTTCACCGAGGAAGGCGGCCGCCGCGCCATGTCCGCCCTCCTCTCCCGCCGCCCCGGCCTCGACGCCGTCTTCGCCGCCTCCGACGTCACCGCGGCCGGCGCCCGCCATTCCCTCCGCGAAGCGGGCCGCCGCATCCCGCACGACGTGGCCCTCGTCGGCTACGACGACTCCGCCATCGCCCGCCACATGGACCCGCCCCTGACCAGTGTCCGACAGCCGATAGAGGAAATGGGCCGGGCGATGATCGACCTCCTCCTGTCGGAGATAGCGGACCGCCGTCCGGCGGGGACGCGGGGGCTGGAGCGGCGGCACGCGGTGCTGGCCACGGAGCTGGTGGGGCGAGAGTCGTCCTAGGGGGGCGTCAACCCCTGTCGCTTCGGCGCGCTCCCGGCCCTGAGATCGCCGGCAAGGCGGGGTCGTGACACACCGGACCGGGTGCGGTAATCGTGTTGACCGGCCGCGGCGGGCAGTGCTGGAGTCGCGGCGTGGACAGCATCCCCGCCAATCGGCGGCTCTGGAATCGGATCAGCGGCGCGTACCAGCAGAAGCACGACCCACGGATCGGCGCCGCGCCCCGGTTGTGGGGCATGTACTCCATCCCCGACGCGCACCTGCGGGCCCTGGGGGACGTCACCGGCAAGCGTGTCCTCGAACTGGGCTGTGGTGCCGGGCAGTGGTCCAGGGCGCTTGCCGCCGAGGGTGCCGACGTGGTCGGGGTCGACCTGTCCGAGGCGCAACTCGACGCGGCGGCCCGTGCGATGGGAGCGGACCGCTACCCGCTGGTGCAGGGCGCCGCCGAACGGCTCCCCTTCGCCGCCGACAGCTTCGACCTGGTGTTCTGCGACTTCGGCGGGCTCAGCTGGGCGCCCCCGCACCTGGCCGTCCCGCAGGCCGCCCGCGTCCTGCGCCGGGGCGGGCGCCTGGTGTTCAACGTCGCGAGCCCATGGTTCGAAGCCTGCTACGACGAGGCCGCCGGCGGCGTGACCACGACGCTGCAGCAGGACTACTTCGGGCTGGACACCATCGCCGAAGGCGACGGCGCGGCCAGCTATCAGCTCACCTACGGCGACTGGGTCAGGGTCCTGCGCGACGCGGGTCTCGTCATCGACGACCTCATCGAGCCGCGGCCCGACCCCGGCACACCCAACGGCTACAACAGGACCGACCCACCCGACTGGGCGCACCGCTGGCCCGCGGAACTACTCTGGGTGACCCACAAACCGTAGGCTCCGCTCGCGGGACCGGCCACGGAAACGACTTCGGGGCCGATCCGTCGAAACGGATCGGCCCCGAAGTCGATCAGGGTGAGTGACGGGACTTGAACCCGCGACATCCTGGACCACAACCAGGTGCTCTGCCAGCTGAGCTACACCCACCGCGACCGGCGGTTGAACTGTCGTTCCCCGACCGGCCGAGAAGAAGTCTACAGGGTTCTCGGGGGTGCTCGCGCACACGTTTCCGCGCACGCGTTCCCAGGGGGCTACGCGGGCGGCAGGACGTACTTCGCGGCGATCGACTTGGCGGTGTCGGAGTCGGGGCCGGGCTGCGGGACGAAGACGGCTTCGCGGTAGTAGCGCAGCTCGGCGATGGACTCGCGGATGTCGGCCAGCGCCCGGTGGTTGCCGTTCTTCTCCGGGCTGTTGAAGTAGGCGCGCGGGTACCAGCGCCGGGCCAGCTCCTTGATCGAGGAGACGTCGACGATCCGGTAGTGGAGGTGGGCCTCCAGGGTCGGCATGTCGCGCAGCAGGAAGCCGCGGTCGGTGCCGACGGAGTTGCCGCACAGCGGCGCCTTGCCCGGCTCCTTGACGTGCTCACGGATGTACGCGAGCACCCGCTCCTCGGCGTCGGCCAGAGTCGTACCCCCGGCCAGCTCGTCCAGCAGCCCGGAGGCGGTGTGCATCTGGCGCACCACCTCCGGCATCGTCTCCAGCGCGGAGTCCGGCGGGCGGATGACGATGTCCACCCCGTCACCGAGCACGTTCAGCTCGGAGTCGGTGACGAGGGCGGCCACCTCGATGAGCGCGTCGTCGGACAGCGAGAGGCCGGTCATCTCGCAGTCGATCCACACCATGCGATCGTTCATGTGTCTCACCTTAAGGGGCCCCGCAGCCCCCGGACCCGCCCGTGCGCTGAGAGAAGAGCACGGAGAAGGGGGTGGGGAAGGCCGAGCCCTCCCCACCCCCTCGCACCGGGGATCCTCAGCCGCCGCCGCGCGGCCCCGGCAGCAGACTCACCGCGCCCGCGGCGTGCCGGCGGCTCTGCAGCGGCACCCCGCCGTCCCGGTCCGGGTGCAGCACCGACGGCACCGCCACCGGACCGTGGCCCGGCAGACCCGAGGGCCCCTGCGCCATCCCGTGCTGCGCGAGCTGCTGCTCCTGCTCCGCCGGCCGCTCACCCTGGGGCCTGCGGGCCCGATAGGCGGCGCGGTACGTCGCGGGCGACGAGCCGAGCTGGCGGCGGAAGTGCCCGCGCAGCGCGACCGGCGAGCGGAACCCGCACCGGCCCGCGACCTCGTCCACCGAGTAGTCGGAGGTCTCCAGCAGCCGCTGCGCCTGCAGCACCCGCTGGGTGATCAGCCACTGCAGCGGCGCACTGCCGGTGAGCGAACGGAACCTGCGGTCGAACGTACGGCGGCTCATGTAGGCGCGTGCCGCCAGCGTCTCCACGTCGAACTGCTCGTGGAGGTGTTCCAGCGCCCAGGCGACGACCTCGGCCAGCGGGTCGGCACCGATCTCCTCGGGTAAAGACCTGTCGAGGTAGCGCTCCTGACCGCCGCTGCGGCGGGGCGGTACCACCAGGCGGCGGGCCAGCGCACCGGCGGCCTCGTTGCCGTGGTCCGTCCGCACGATGTGCAGACACAGGTCGATCCCGGCCGCCGTACCGGCCGAGGTGAGCACGTCGCCGTCGTCGACGAACAGCTCACGCGGATCGACGTGCACCGACGGATAGCGCTTGGCCAGCGTCGGTGCGTACATCCAGTGGGTGGTGGCCGGGCGGCCGTCCAGCAGGCCGGCCGCGGCCAGGACGAACGCCCCGGTGCACAGGCCGACGATGCGGGCCCCCTCCTCGTGCGCCCGGCGCAGCGCGTCGAGCGCCTCCTCCGGTGGCGGCGAGGTGATCGAGCGCCAGGCCGGCACGACGACCGTGCCCGCGCGGGAGATCGCCTCCAGGCCATGCGGCGCGGTGAGTTCCAGGCCCCCCGTGGTCCGCAGCGGGCCGTCCTCGCCGGCACACACCAGCAGTCGGTAGCGCGGCACTCCGGCGTCCTGGCGGTCAATCCCGAACACCGAAAGCGGTATGGAACTCTCGAAGATGGGGCCGCCGCTGAACAGCAGCACCGCGACGATCTCCTTGCGGCGTCGCCCGGCGAGTTTGCGGACGGTGGCGTCCGGCGCGGCGGTGGAGTCGTGGCTCATACTGCTAAGCCCCCCTCGGTGGTCGCGGCTCCCTTTACGCTTCGGGTCTGTCGCTCCTGCACGTTTCCCCTCGGTCCTGCACGAGTCCCCCGCCGTAAGACATCAAGATCGAAATCTACTGGCTCCCGCGGTCTGTCGGTGGCCAGTTCCACACGCGGTGCATTGTCGACATGACAACTTGGCGTGAAGCATTCGATCACGAAGGGTTGCACTCGTGGGGCGTGCAGGGAAGTACGCCTGGGCGGGGTGGCCAAACCGCATAGGGTGCGACGGGTCGGACGACCCCTGTTTGTGCAGGTGGAACGGGGGTTGAAGGGTGGTTGGGACCCCTCCGGAGCGATATTAGGAACTTGGCTGAAAACCGGCGTTCGGGGGTGCGGAAACCGGTCAGTCGACCGGTGTACTGGCTCCCATGTGATCTGCGACTCCCCGCGCGGCCTCCCGCAGCGAACGGCGCAGCAGCGTCCGGCAGGCGAGGGTGACGCCGGCCAGTCCCAGCCCCGCCCCCACGGCCGTGACCGGCGCCGTACCGCACCACAGCAGGACCACCGGCACCAGCACGCAGGCGAACACCGCCCACCCGATCACCTCGCGCGCGGTGTCGGGGCCGGGCGCGGAGCGGGGTGCGGGCATCTGCGGGCTCCCTGGGGCGTCGGTTCCAGGGGGTTCAACGCGCGGACGGCCGGACGGTCACCCCCTGAGGGCGGGTCCCGGCGAACCGCCTGTACGGGGCAGCGACCGTTGCGTAAGGGGCGCCGCTCGTGCATGCTCCCTGGAACCCCTCGGGACGTCCCGGAGGGCCGCTCACGGAGCGTGTGCACGAACTGCGACGGGGAGGCGTGCCGCCGTACCCTTGGGGGTATGGACAGGGGAAGACATTTCCCGGACACAGCTCCGCCGCACGATGTCCCCCTTCATACAAGGATGACGACGCCGAGACAGCCATGGCCGGTCACGAATTCTTCGAACCCGCGGACCGCAAGCGGCCGGTAGCCGAACCGACGGCGACCGACCCCCTGACGGCTCAAGAGGCACGCCCTTCCTGCGATCCCGCCTTCCGGCACGGAGTGGTCGTCGGCTTCGACGGTTCCACCTCCAGCGAGCGCGCCCTCGCCTACGCGGTCGGCATGGCCCACCGCTCCGGCTCGGGTCTGATCATCGTCCATGTGGCCAACCGGCTGCCCACCACGGTGTGGGCCGGCTGCGAGCCGCCCGTCTTCGTCGACGTTCCCGATCACCGCACCGAGGTGCTCGGCCTGGAGCTGGCCTGCGCCGACCATCTGAGCGAGGTGCCGTGGATTCTGGTGGAGCGCGGCGGCGACATCTGCCATGAACTGGAGGAGGTCGGGCGGGAGTACGAGGCGGACGCGATCGTCGTCGGCTCCACGCACGGCATCGCGGGGCGGATCTTCGGCTCCGTGGCCGGACGCCTCACCAAACGGGCCCGGCGGCCCGTCATCGTGATCCCCTGAGACCTCGACTTCCCCTGGCGGCACACCCGTTCGCGCTCCGTGAAGCTACTCGCGCGTAAAAGTGTTCCCGCCCCCGTGCCGGGCATACAACAGCCGACGCCGCAGGTGACTCGTGCTGCCGGCCGGTGGGTGACGGCCACCGGCCGGGGCGCAGCGGCACAGAAACGGACCCCCACGACGGCTCGCGCGAGGGTCCGTTTTCTTTGACCTCCAGGGGTGGACCTACTCCACCGTCACCGACTTGGCCAGGTTCCGCGGCTTGTCGATGTCGCGGCCCAGCACCTTCGCCGCGTGGTAGGCGAGCAGCTGGAGCGGGATGCCCATGAGGATCGGGTCCAGCTCGTCCTCGTTCTTCGGGACCACGATGGTCCGGTCCGCCTTCTCCTGCTCCTGGTGCGCGACCGCGAGGATCTTGCCGCTGCGGGCCTTGATCTCCTCCAGCGCGGCGCGGTTCTTCTCCAGCAGGTCGTCGTCCGGGACGATGGCGACGGTCGGCAGGGCGGGCTCGATGAGGGCCAGCGGGCCGTGCTTGAGCTCGGAGGCGGGGTACGCCTCGGCGTGGATGTAGGTGATCTCCTTGAGCTTCAGGGAGGCCTCGCGGGCGACCGGGTAGCCCCGGACGCGGCCGATGAAGAGCATCGAGCGGCTCTCCGCGTACTCCTCGGCCAGCTCGCGGACCAGCTCCTCCTGCTTGAGGATCTCGGCGATCTGCGCGGGCAGCTTGCGCAGGCCCTCGATGATCCGCTTGCCGTCGCGCACCGACAGGTCGCGGGTGCGGCCCAGGTGCAGCGCGAGCAGCGCGAAGGCGACCGTGGTGTTGGTGAAGCACTTGGTGGAGACCACGCACACCTCGGGCCCGGCGTGCACGTAGATGCCGCCGTCCGCCTCGCGGGCGATGGCCGAGCCGACCACGTTGACCACACCGAGGACGCGGGCGCCCTTGCGCTTCAGCTCCTGCACGGCGGCCAGCACGTCGTACGTCTCACCGGACTGGGAGACCGCGATGTACAGGGTGTCGGGGTCGACGACCGCGTTGCGGTAGCGGAACTCGGACGCCGGCTCGGCGTCGGCGGGGATGCGGGCCAGCTCCTCGATCATCTGGGCGCCGATCATGCCCGCGTGGTACGAGGTGCCGCAGCCGAGGATCTTGACCCGGCGGATGCGGCGGGCCTCACGGGCGTCCAGGTTGAGGCCGCCCAGGTGCACGGTGGAGAAGCGGTCGTCGATGCGGCCGCGCAGCACGCGGTCCACGGCGTCGGCCTGCTCGTGGATCTCCTTGTGCATGTAGGTGTCGTGGCCGCCCATGTCGTAGGAGGCGGCCTCCCACTCCACGGTGGTGGGCTCGGCGCTGGTGCGGGTGCCCTCGGTGGTGTAGGTGCGGAAGTCGTCGGCCTTCAGGGTGGCCATCTCGCCGTCGTCCAGGGTGACGATCTGGCGGGTGTGGGTGACCAGCGCGGCGATGTCCGAGGCGACGAACATCTCCTTCTCGCCGATGCCGAGGACGACCGGGGAGCCGTTGCGGGCCACCACGATGCGGTCGGGGAAGTCGGCGTGCATCACGGCGATGCCGTAGGTGCCCTCGACCACGCGGAGCGCCTCGCGGACCTTGTCCTCCAGCTTCTCGGCGCCGGCGCGGGCCACGAGGTGGGTGAGGACCTCGGTGTCGGTGTCGGAGAGGAACTCGACCCCGTCCGCCTCCAGCTTGCGGCGCAGGTCGGAGGCGTTGTCGATGATGCCGTTGTGGACGACGGCGACCTTGTCGTCGGCCGACATGTGCGGGTGGGCGTTCACGTCGGAGGGGGCGCCGTGGGTGGCCCAGCGGGTGTGCGCTATGCCGGTGGTGCCCTTGAAGCGCGCGGGGACCTTGGCCTCCAGGTCACGGACCCGGCCCTTGGCCTTGACCATCTTCAGCGCGGCCGACTTCGGGGAGGAGACGACGATGCCCGCCGAGTCGTAGCCCCGGTACTCCAGCCGCT
>NZ_WWKH01000664.1:0-9062 GCF_009865595.1 Streptomyces sp. SID1328
CGGCGCGGGCCGCCTCGCCGCCGGTGTGCAGCACCAGGCCGTGCCCGGCGACCTGGCGGGCGAGATCGGCCGCGCCCCCGGTCAGCGCGGCCACGGCCGCCTCCCAGGGCTCCTCGGTCTCCTTGGGCACCGAGTTCACCAGCCGGGCCAGCGCGTCCGCGAGGCTCTCCTCGGCGAGGGCGTACCGCTCCAGACCGGCGAGGACACGGACCGGGACCTCCTCCTCGTCCGTCTGGGCGGCCGGCTGGGCTCCGGGTTCCTCCAGGGCGTCCTGGAAGACCAGGGCGTCGCCCTCCGCGAGCGCGCTCTGCACGGCCTCGCCGGGGTCCGGTACCGCCCGCTTGCCCAGCGCTTCGGTGAGCGCGGGGAGGTCCAGCGCGGTGTGCCCGGCGACGGCGGCCTGCTCCAGCAGCCACACCGTCAGCGCGCGCCCGCGGCGCTCGTCGTCCGGACGGCACTCCGCGCCCAGCAGGGCCCGCGCGAACCCGTCCGCCTGTTCCGGCCGCACACCCGCGACCCGCAACAACTGCCAGGGATCGGCGCGCAGCATGTCCTCGGCACCCTCCCCGAGGGCGGCCGCCGCCTGCGGCGCCAACGCCTCCGGCGCTCCACCCTCGGCAAGCACCGCCCGTACCGCCCCGACGGTCTCCGCGTCAGGCGCGGACGTCACCGGCACGGGCTCCGGTCGCCGCACCGGCTCCGGCGCGGGCCGCCGAGGCGCGGGAGCGGCCTCGGCAAAGCTCGGCGCGCTCGCCCTCTCCCCACTCTCCACGGCCCGCACGGCGGCCAGCAGATCGGCCGCCTTGCCGCTCAGCTTCCCCCCGCTCTCCACAGGCCCCTGCCGCTCCGCCTTACGCCGGGCGATCCGCTCCCGCTCCACCCGCTGGGCAGCCAGCTCGGCTTCAGCCTCGGAGGGAGCACTCGCGCCCTCGGCAGAGCCAGAGGCACCGGTGTCCGGCGCCCCGGCATCAGCCCCGCCGCCGGCGGCCTCGGCCCCCTGGGCAGCGGGCTCTGCACCGCCCCCGGACACCTCGGCTCCGCCGTCCCCGGCGGCCCCCGTCCCGGCTTCCGTCGCTCCGCCGGAGGTGCCCTCGGCCGGGGTGGGGGCCGGGGAAGCGGCCCCTTCCGAGTCGCCGGCAGGCGTCTGCTCCGTGGTCACAGGGTGCTCCAGTCGTGATCGGGGTAGCGGTGCACCGGGGCCGACACGTCGTCCAGCGCCCGGCAGATCTCGTCAGGAAGACTAAGCGCCTCCACCGACAACGCCGCCGCGAGCTGCCGTGCGTTGCGCGCGCCGACGACCGGGGCGGTGACACCGGGTCTGTCCCGGACCCAGGCGAGGGCCACCTGGAGCGGGGTGACCGCGAGTCCGTCGGCGGCCGTGGTGACCGCGTCCACGATCCGGCTCGCGGTGTCGTCGAGATACGGCTCGACGAAGGGCGCCATGTGCTCGGAGGCACCGCGTGAGTCGGACGGCACGCCGCCCCGGTACTTCCCGGTCAGCACGCCCCGGCCGAGCGGCGAGGAGGGCAGCAGGCCGACGCCGAGGTCGAGCGCGGCGGGGAGCACCTCGCGCTCGGCCCCCCGCTGGAGCAGCGAGTACTCGAGCTGGGTCCCGGCCAGCCGGGTGCGGACGCCCGGAGCGGCGAGCTGCCAGGTGGCGGCCTTGGCGAGCTGCCAGCCGCAGAAGTTGGACACCCCCGCGTACCGCGCGCGCCCGCTGCTGACCGCGAGGTCGAGCGCCTGGAGCGTCTCCTCCAGCGGGGTGGAGGGGTCGTGGCAGTGGATGTGCCACAGGTCGACATGGTCGGTGCCCAGCCGCTCCAGCGAGGCGTCGAGCGCGGCGAGCAGATGTCCGCGGGAGCCGTCGGCCGGCCGGTCGGGATCGGGCACGCTGCCCGCCTTGGTGGAGATCACCAGGTCCTCGCGGGGCACCAGGGAGTCCGTCAACCGCCCGAGCAGATACTCGGCCGCCCCGTCGCCGTACACGTCCGCGGTGTCGACGAGGGTGCCGCCCGCTTCCCAGAACGCCTTCAGCATGTCCGCGGCGTCGTGCTCCTCGGTGTCCCGGCCCCAGGTGAGGGTGCCGAGTCCGATCCGGGACACGCGCAGGCCGGTACGGCCGAGATGCCTCTGCTCCATGAGCGCGAGATTACTGGCCAGAGCTGCTGCCGTGGGTTGCCTGTGGACAACGGGACCCGGCCGCGACACCCGGCCCGGACACCCCGTGACACCCCGGCCGGGGTGGGCCGCGCGGGAAAGGATCGCTAAGGTCGGCCGCAGATACGTTACTTGCGAGTAAGGGGATCGGCATGCAGCTCGGGATCAACCTCGGCTACTGGGGCGCCGGGATGGACGGGGACAACCTCGCCGTGGCGCAGGAGGCCGACCGGCTCGGCTACAGCGTCTGCTGGGCCGCCGAGGCGTACGGCTCCGACGCCGCCACGGTGCTCACCTGGGTCGCCGCCCAGACGGAGCGGATCGACGTGGGCTCCGCGATCTTCCAGATCCCGGCCCGCCAGCCCGCCATGACGGCGATGACCGCGGCGACCCTGGACTCCCTGTCCGGCGGCCGCTTCCGCCTCGGCCTCGGCGTCTCCGGACCGCAGGTCTCCGAGGGCTGGTACGGAGTCAAGTTCGACAAGCCGCTCGCCCGCACCCGCGAGTACGTGGACATCGTCCGCAAGGCGATGACCCGCGACCGCCTGTCGTACGAGGGGGAGCACTGGACGCTGCCGCTGCCCGGCGGCCCCGGCAAGCCGCTCAAGCTGACCGTGCACCCCCAGCGCGAGCACATCCCGCTCTACATCGCCGCCATCGGCCCGAAGAACCTGGAGCAGACCGGCGAGATCGCCGACGGCGCCCTGCTGATCTTCCCCTCCGCCGAGCACCTGGAGGACACCGCCGTCTCCTACCTGCGCGCGGGCCGGGAGAAGGCGGGCAAGACCCTCGACGGCTTCGACATCTGCCCCACCGTGCCGCTCGCCCTCGGCGAGGACGCCGACGTGACCCGGCTCGCGGACACCTTCCGCCCCTACACCGCGCTCTACGTGGGCGGCATGGGCAGCCGCAAGCAGAACTTCTACAACCGGCTCGCCCAGCGCATGGGGTACGAGAAGGAGGCCGCCGAGATCCAGGACAAGTACCTGGCCGGTGACAAGGACGGCGCCGCGGCCGCCGTCCCGTACGACCTCATCGACAAGACCACCCTGCTCGGCTCGGTGGACCGCATCGCCGACCGGATGGCGGCCTACGCGGCGGCCGGCGTCACGACTCTCACGCTCGCCCCGGCCGGCTTCACCCTGGAGGAGCGGCTCGCGGCCCTGCGCGGCGGCGCCGAGGCCCTGGAGCGTGCCGGCCTCGCCTGACGGGGGCCGGGGGAGAGGTTCGCGGCCGTGGTGGGGGCTCGGGGGGTCTTCCCCGCCACGGCCGTCACGGGGAACAACGCGCCGGGCCGGACGGGGTTACGCCCCCACGCGTCCCTCCTTCGGCCGAGCGCGGATGTCCTCCTGTTGCGCGCCCCCTTGACCCGCATTTGACTACTTCTCTGCGGAACCGTGCAGAGAGGGGCCCGCGATGCTCACGGCCAAGAGCCTGTTCCAGGAGATCCTCGACGACGACGCGTCCTTCCGGCTCTTCTGCTCCATCGCCGCCGGCGGCGAGTCCCAGGGCGGCTGGGAGAACGGCAGGATCGCCGCCCTGGTCCCCGAGAGCGCGCGCGGGCTGGCGCCCCGGATCGCCCGGCACGGCGCCGACGAGGACAAGCACGGCCGCATCTTCGAGGCCCTGTTGCGCAAACGCGGCCTGAAGCCCGTCGAGGTCCCGCCGGACACCGACTACACGATGCTCCTCGAACGCCATGGCATCGGGCTCGCGCACGAGAAGCTCAAGGCCGACCGGCCGCTGACCGAGCGGGACATCGTCACCTACCTCGCGCACAGCCGGGTCACCGAGCAGCGGGCCTCCGAGCAGATGCGGATGCTCCTCCGGCACTTCGGCGACCATCCCGACCTCGGCCGCGCGGTGCGCATGATCTCCCACGACGAGGACAACCACCTGGCCTACTGCCACGAGGAACTCCTGCGCCTGGCGTACCGGGGCCACGGCCGGACCATCCAGCGCATCCTGCGGGAGAGCGCGCTCGCGGAGATCCGGATCTACCGGGACGTCAGCCTCGCCGTCATGGCCCACATGGGCCGCGTCCTTCGCTGGTCCGCCGCGAGGAACGCGCTCCTCGCGGCCGGCATCCACGCCCTGTACGCGTGGGAGCGGGCCGTCGGCTGGCGCCGCATGGTCACCCTGGAGATGCCCGAGCGGCGCGACGCCCTCGGCGGGCCCGCCCCCAGGGCGACCGAACCCGTGTGAGCTACAACCAGCCGCGCCGCTTGAAGTTCCGGTACAGCAGCAGCTCCAGCACCGCCATCACCGCGACCACCGCGGGGTAGCCCCACACCCAGTGCAGCTCCGGCATGTGCTCGAAGTTCATGCCGTAGACGCCCGCTATCAGCGTCGGGACCGCGGCCATCGCCGCCCAGGACGAGATCTTGCGCATGTCGTCGTTCTGCCGCACACCCATCTGCGCCAGATGCGCGGAGAGGACGTCCGACACCAGCCGGTCCAGGCCCTCCACCGAGTCGTTGACGCGGGTCAGGTGGTCGTTGACGTCCCGGAAGAACGGCCGCGCCGCGGTGTCCACGAACGGTACCGGGGTCGCGGACTGCCCCATCCCCGCCAGCCGGGTC
This sequence comes from Streptomyces sp. SID1328, assembly GCF_009865595.1. Lineage (NCBI taxonomy): Bacteria > Bacillati > Actinomycetota > Actinomycetes > Kitasatosporales > Streptomycetaceae > Streptomyces > Streptomyces sp. SID1328. The sequence continues at coordinate 4,740 of NZ_WWKH01000664.1, forward strand.
ATCGGCACCGTCAGCGGCATCGTCGCCCGGCGGAACTCCAGCACCTGCCGCTTGAACAGGTAGATCCTGGAAGCGGTGTCCCGTGATCCGGCGTCGGACGGAGAGAACACGTCCGCCTCCAGCTCCTCCAGGTCCGTGCCCAGCTCCGTCGCGACATCCAGGTACTGGTCCACGGTGGCGTCCGCCACCGCGTACAGGACCGAGGTCGGGCCGTGCCGCAGTTTGTCCGGGTCTTCCTCCAGCCGCCGCCGTACCTCCGGCAGCGGGGAGGGTTCGCCGTGCCGCACCGTCACCACGAAGGAGTCGCCGAGGAAGAGCATGACCTCGCTCGTGGTCACCGTGTCGCGCGCCGACTCGTAGGACACCGGCTTCAGCACCACGAACAGCGAGTCGTCGTACGTCTCCAGCTTCGGGCGCTGGTGGGCCTTCAGGGCGTCCTCGACCGCCAGCGGGTGCAGCCCGAAGACCTTGCGGACCTCTTCGAACTCGTCCGCCGTCGGATCGTGCAGCGCGATCCACACGAACGCGTCGTCCGACGCACGTGCCTCCCGCAGGGCTTTCGCCGGGTCGTCGGACGAATCGGTCCGATGCCCGTCACGGTAGATGGCACAGTCGAAGATCACGGAGCGCATTCTCCCGCCGTCCTGCCCCGAACACACTCGGGGCTCCCATCATTGTGCGCCCCCGGTCACCGCCCGGCGGCGCCGGTCTACGCTGGGCCGCATGCCCACCCTGATCCTCGTTAGGCACGGCCGTTCCACCGCCAACACCGCGGGGCTCCTCGCCGGCTGGACCCCCGGCGTCGCCCTCGACGAACGCGGTGCCGAGCAGGCCGCCGCCCTGCCGGGCCGTCTCGGAGCCCTGCCGCTGGCCGAGATCGTCGTCAGCCCCCTCCAGCGCTGCCAGGAGACCATGCGGCCGCTGCTGGACGCCCGCCCCGATCTCACCCCCCGCACCGACGACCGGATCGGGGAGTGCCACTACGGCGACTGGTCGGGCCGCAAACTGGCCGAGCTGAAGGACGAACCCCTCATGGAGGTCGTCCAGACGCACCCGTCCGCCGCCGCCTTCCCCGGCGGCGAGTCCCTGCGCGAGATGCAGACCCGCGCGGTCGCGGCCGTACGCGACTGGAACGCGCGCGTGGAGAGCGAGCACGGCCCCGACGCCGTGTACCTGATGTGCTCCCACGGCGACATCATCAAGTCGATCGTCGCCGACGCCCTCGGCCTCCACCTCGACCTGTTCCAGCGCGTCTCGGTGGAGCCCTGCTCGGTCACCGCGATCCGCTACACCCGGCTGCGGCCCTATCTGGTCCGCCTCGGCGAGACCGGCGACCTCGCCTCGCTGGCCCCCCGCGAGACGCCCCCGGACGACGACGCACCGGTCGGGGGCGGTGCGGGCGCACCGTGATCGCCGCCCGCAGTAGGGTGAGGCGGTCGGCCGCACGGTGTGCCCGCACGCCCCTACCGACCGCTTGAACCGCTCCAACGATCCCGAACCCAATGGAGACAGGACGTGTCCCGTCAGGTGTTCCTCTACGACCCGCCGGACCGCTTCGTGGCCGGCACGGTCGGACTGCCCGGACGCCGTACGTTCTTCCTCCAGGCCACCGCGGGCCCGCGGGTGACCAGCGTGGCCCTGGAGAAGGCCCAGGTCGCCGCGCTCGCCGAACGCATGGACGAGCTGCTCGACGAGGTCGTGCGGCGCAGCGGCGGCAATGCCGCGGTGCCGGCCGTCGCCCCGGCCGAGATCACCGACACCGGCCCGCTGGACAGCCCCGTCGAGGAGGAGTTCCGCGTCGGCACCATGGCGCTCGCCTGGGACGGCGAGGAACAGCGCATGGTCGTCGAGGCCCAGGCCCTGGTGGAACTGGACGCCGAGACCGCCGAGGACCTCGCCGAGGCCGAGGAACGCCTCCTCCAGGACGAGGAGAACGGACCCCCGATGCTGCGGGTCCGGCTCACCGGCGCGCAGGCCAGGGCCTTCGCCAAGCGCGCCCTGGACGTCGTCAACGCCGGGCGGCCGCCGTGCCCGCTGTGCAGCCTCCCGCTCGACCCGGAAGGACACGTATGTCCGCGCCAGAACGGATACCGCCGGGGAGCGTGAGCGCCGCGGACACGGAAACCGACGCGGACGCCGCCGAACTGCTCGCCCACGGCGAGCTGACCGTACGCGGCCGCATCCGGGACGCCTCCAACGCCGCACTCTTCTGCACCGTCGCCCTCGACGGCCAGGAGGCCACCTGCGTCTACAAGCCGGTCGCCGGTGAGCGCCCCCTGTGGGACTTCCCCGACGGCACCCTGGCCGGCCGCGAGGTCGCCGCCTACGAGGTGTCCAAGGCCACCGGCTGGGACCTGATCCCGCCGACCGTGCTGCGCGACGGGCCCTACGGCGAAGGCATGTGCCAGCTCTGGATCGAGGTGAGCACCGACGCCGAACTCCTCGCGCTGGCCGAGGGCGAGGAGGCCGGGCCCGGCTGGAAGGCCATCGGACTCGCCGAGGTCGGCGAGGGCCGAACCGCGCTGCTCGTGCACGCCGACGACGACCGGCTGCGCCGCCTCGCCGTCCTGGACGCCGTGATCAACAACGCCGACCGCAAGGGCGGCCACCTCCTGCCCACCGTCGCCGGGCACCTCTACGGCATCGACCACGGCGTCTCCTTCAACGCCGAGAACAAGCTCCGCACCCTGCTGTGGGGCTGGGCGGGCGAACCCCTCACCGAGGACGCCGTCGAGGTCCTCGCCTCCTTGCGCGACAGCCTCGCCGAGGGCGGGACCCTGGCCGCCAAGCTCGCTGAGCTGCTCACCCCGGCCGAGATCGACGCCACCCGCGCCCGCGTCGACGGCCTCCTCGCCACCGGCCGCCACCCCGAACCCACCGGGGAGTGGCCCGCCATCCCCTGGCCCCCGGTCTGAGCCGGGCGGGCACGGACGAGCACAGCCGGACGCCCCGCGCAAGAGCGCCCATCCGGCCATCCGGCCGCCTTGGGCGCGATCCGGTTCGTAGCCCCAGCTCATGGCCGGTTACGCTCATGTACATGCATGCCTGGCCCGCTTCCGAGGTCCCCGCCCTGCCTGGTCAGGGCCGCGACCTGAGGATTCACGACACCGCGACCGACGGTCCGGTCACCCTCGACCCCGGTCCCGTCGCCCGGATCTACGTCTGCGGCATCACGCCGTACGACGCGACCCACATGGGTCACGCGGCGACCTACAACGCGTTCGACCTCGTCCAGCGCGTGTGGCTCGACACCAAGCGGCAGGTCCACTACGTCCAGAACGTCACCGACGTCGACGACCCGCTGCTGGAGCGCGCGACCCGCGACGGCGTCGACTGGGCCGACCTCGCCGTGCAGGAGACCACCCTGTTCCGCGAGGACATGACCGCCCTCAGAATGCTCCCGCCCCAGCACTACATAGGCGCGGTCGAGGCCATACCCGGCATCGTCCCGCTCGTGGAACGGCTGAGGGATCTCGGCGCGGCCTACGACCTCGACGGCGACGTCTACTTCTCCGTCGACGCCGACCCGCACTTCGGCCAGGTCTCCAACCTGGACGCGGCCGCCATGCGCGTGCTGTCCGCCGAGCGCGGCGGCGACCCGGACCGGCCCGGCAAGAAGAACCCGCTCGACCCGATGCTGTGGCTCGCGGCCCGCGAGGGCGAGCCGAGCTGGGACGGCGGCACGCTCGGCCGGGGCCGCCCCGGCTGGCACATCGAGTGCGTCGCCATCGCGCTGGACCACCTGGGCATGACCTTCGACGTCCAGGGCGGCGGCTCCGACCTCGCCTTCCCGCACCACGAGATGGGCGCCTCCCACGCCCAGGTGCTCACCGGCGAGTTCCCCATGGCCAAGGCGTACGTGCACGCCGGCATGGTCGGCCTGGACGGCGAGAAGATGTCGAAGTCGAAGGGCAACCTCGTCTTCGTCTCCGCGCTGCGCCGCGACGGCGTCGACCCGGCCGCCATCCGGCTCGCGCTGCACTCCCACCACTACCGCTCCGACTGGGAGTGGACCGACCAGGTGCTCCAGGACGCCGTGGAACGTCTCGGCCGCTGGCGCGCCGCCGTCTCCCGCCCGGACGGCCCCTCGGCCGACGCGCTGGTGGACGAGGTCCGCGAGGCTCTGGCGAACGACCTGGACGCGCCCGCCGCGCTCGCGGCCGTGGACCGCTGGGCGGCCCGTCAGCAGGCGGAGGGCGGCACGGACATCGGCGCCCCCGGCCTGGTCAGCCGCACCGTGGACGCGCTGCTCGGCGTGGCTCTCTGAGCTCTCTGAGCTGAGGGACGAGCGGGGGCGGTACCCGGCCGGGTACCGCCCCCGCT
>NZ_WWKH01000068.1:0-1417 GCF_009865595.1 Streptomyces sp. SID1328
CGGCCGCTTCGGGGCACCCGCCGTGCCGCCCTGCCTCTCCCCCGCCGAGCCGACGCCGTCCGGCCGGGTCGAGCCCCCGGGCCGCCGGAGCCGCGCCTCAGCTCTCCGGGACGCAGCGGCCGTTCTCCGTGCGGTAGGTCCAGCGGGCGCCTCGGGTGACCAGCTCGCGGACCGCTGTCACGAAGCGGGTCACGTGCTCGTCCGGGGTGCCCGCGCCGAAGCTGACGCGGACGGCGTTCAGGGTGCCGGTGCCGCAGCCGGCCTGCTCGGCGGCGCCGGTGCCGAGCAGGGCGTGCACCAGGGGGTGGGCGCAGAAGAGGCCGTCGCGGACGCCGATGCCGTACTCGGCGGAGAGCGCGGCGGCGAGGTGGGAGCTGTTCCAGCCCTCCACCACGAAGGACACCACGCCCACGCGCGGGGCGTCGTCGCCGAACAGCGAGAGCACCCGCACCTCGGGCACCTCGGCGAGGCCCGAGCGGAGCAGCCCGAGCAGGTGCCGCTCACGGGCGGCCAGCGCCTCGGGACCGGCCTCGGCGAGCGCCCGGCAGGCCGAGGCGATCGAGTAGGCGCCGATGACATTGGGGGAACCCGCCTCGTGCCGGGCGGCGCCCTCGTGCCACTCCACCGCCACCGAGCCGTCGGCCCGCCGGGCCACCGTGCGGCTGGCGCCCCCGCCCGCCAGGTACGGCTCGGCCGCCGAGAGCCAGTCGGCCCGCCCGGCCAGCACCCCGGAGCCGAAGGGCGCGTACAGCTTGTGCCCGGAGAACGCGATCCAGTCGACGTCCAGCTCGCGCACGCTCACCGCCTGGTGCGGCACCAGCTGGGCGGCGTCCAGCACGATCCGCGCCCCAAAGGCGTGCGCGGCGGCCGCCAGTTCACGCACCGGCCACACCTCGCCGGTGACATTGGAGGCCCCGGTGACGCAGACCAGCGCGGGGCGTGCGGTGTCCCGGACGGCGAGGGCCCGCTCCAGCGTGCGCACGGCCGCCTCGGGACTGCGCGGGGCGTCCAGGAAGGTCACGTCGGCCTCGCGCCAGGGCAGCAGCGCGGCGTGGTGCTCGGTCTCGAAGACGTACACCTCGCACCCGGCGGGCAGCGCGCGGGCCAGCAGGTTCAGGGAGTCCGTGGTGGACCGGGTGAAGACCACCTGGTCGTCGTCCCGGCAGTGGAGGAACTCCGCGACCGTGCGGCGGGCGTTCTCGAACAGCTCGGTGGAGAGCTGCGAGAGGTGCCCGGCGCCCCGGTGCACGCTGCCGTAGTAGGGGGCGTAGGCGGCGACGTCGTCCCAGACCCGCTGGAGCGCGGGGGCGCTGGCGGCGTAGTCGAGCGCGGCGTAGCCAACCTCTCCCCCGGTGACGAGCGGCACCCGGACGTCCCGGCCGAGCACCGGCAGCGGGGCGGGAACGACGTGGGTGGC
>NZ_WWKH01000665.1:0-8066 GCF_009865595.1 Streptomyces sp. SID1328
CGCTTCTCCATCTTGAACTCGGGGATGCCGTACCGCAGCAGGCCGCCGACGCGGTCGGCGCGCTCGTACACGGCGACCGTGTGGCCGGCGCGGGTGAGCTGCTGGGCGGCGGCGAGCCCGGCCGGTCCCGAGCCGATGACCGCGACCGTCTTGCCGGACAGCCGCTCGGGGATGCGCGGGGCCACGTCCCCGGTCTCCCACGCCTGGTCGATGATCGAGACCTCGACGTTCTTGATGGTGACCGGCTGCTGGTTGATGCCCAGCACACAGGCCGACTCACAGGGCGCGGGGCAGAGCCGCCCGGTGAACTCGGGGAAGTTGTTGGTCGCGTGCAGCCGCTCGGAGGCGGCCGCCCAGTCCTGCCGGTAGGCGTAGTCGTTCCACTCCGGGATCAGGTTCCCGAGCGGACAGCCGTTGTGGCAGAACGGGATGCCGCAGTCCATGCACCGGCTGGCCTGCTTGCCGATGATCGGCAGCAGGGCTCCGGGGACGTAGACCTCGTTCCAGTCCTTGACGCGCTCGTCGACGGGACGGGTCCGGGCGACCTCGCGGCCGTGGTTCAGAAAGCCCTTGGGATCAGCCATTGGTCGCCGCCTCCATCATCTTCTCGGTGATCTCGGTCTCGGAGAGACCGGCTCGCTCGGCGGCGTCCTTGGCGGCGAGCACTGCCTTGTACGTGCTGGGGATGATCTTGCTGAAGCGCTCCACGGACCGGTCCCAGTCCGCGAGGAGCTTCCCGGCGACCGTGGAACCGGTCTCCTCGGCATGGCGGCGCACCACGTCGTGCAGCCAGGTCCGGTCGGCCTCGTCCAGCGGCCCGACGGCGTTCGTGTTGCCGGCGTTGACGTTGTCCGGGTCGAGGTCGATGACGTACGCGATGCCGCCGGACATGCCCGCCGCGAAGTTGCGGCCGGTCGGGCCGAGGACGACCGCGTGACCGCCGGTCATGTACTCGCAGCCGTGGTCGCCGACGCCCTCGGAGACCACCAGGGCCCCGGAGTTGCGGACGCAGAACCGCTCGCCGCTGCGGCCGCGCAGGAACAGCTCGCCGCCGGTGGCGCCGTAGCCGATGGTGTTGCCCGCGATGGTGGAGTACTCGGCGAGGTGGTCGGCCGCCCGGTCGGGGCGGACCACGATCCGGCCGCCGGAGAGGCCCTTGCCCACGTAGTCGTTGGCGTCGCCCTCCAGGCGGAGGGTGACTCCGCGCGGCAGGAAGGCGCCGAAGGACTGGCCGGCCGAACCGGTGAAGGTGATGTCGATGGTGTCGTCGGGCAGGCCCGCCCCGCCGAACTTCCGCGTCACCTCGTGGCCGAGCATGGTGCCGACCGTGCGGTTGATGTTGCGGATGGCGACCTGGGCGCGCACCGGGTGCGCCTCGGTGGCGTCGGTGGCGGCCAGCGCGTCGGCGGCGAGCCTGATCAGCTCGTTGTCGAGCGCCTTCTCCAGCCCGTGGTCCTGGGCGACCACCTGGTGGCGGACCGCGCCCTCGGGCAGCTCGGGCACGTGGAACAGCGGCGCCAGGTCCAGGCCCTGGGCCTTCCAGTGGTCGACCGCGCGCTCCACGTCGAGCACCTCGGCGTGGCCGACGGCCTCCTCGATGGAGCGGAAGCCCAGCTCGGCCAGGAGCTCGCGGACCTCTTCGGCGATGAACCGGAAGAAGTTGACGATGTACTCGGCCTTGCCCTCGAAGCGCTCGCGCAGCACGGGGTTCTGGGTGGCGATGCCGACCGGGCAGGTGTCCAGGTGGCAGACGCGCATCATCACGCAGCCGGAGACCACCAGGGGCGCGGTGGCGAAGCCGAACTCCTCGGCGCCGAGCAGCGCGGCGATGACCACGTCCCGGCCGGTCTTGAGCTGGCCGTCGGTCTGGACGACGATCCGGTCCCGCAGCCCGTTGAGCAGCAGGGTCTGCTGGGTCTCGGCGAGGCCAAGCTCCCAGGGGCCGCCCGCGTGCTTGAGCGAGGTGAGCGGGGAGGCGCCGGTGCCGCCGTCGTGGCCGGAGACCAGCACCACGTCGGCGTGCGCCTTGGACACACCGGCCGCGACCGTGCCGACGCCGACCTCGGAGACCAGCTTCACGTGGATGCGGGCCGAGGGGTTGGCGTTCTTCAGGTCGTGGATGAGCTGGGCGAGGTCCTCGATGGAGTAGATGTCGTGGTGCGGCGGCGGCGAGATCAGGCCGACGCCGGGCGTGGAGTGCCGGGTCTTGGCCACCCACGGGTACACCTTGTGGCCGGGGAGCTGGCCGCCCTCGCCGGGCTTGGCGCCCTGGGCCATCTTGATCTGGATGTCGTCGGCGTTGACCAGGTACTCGGAGGTGACGCCGAAGCGGCCGGAGGCGACCTGCTTGATGGCGCTGCGCCGGGCCGGGTCGTACAGCCGCTCCGGGTCCTCGCCGCCCTCACCGGTGTTGGACTTGCCGCCCAGCTGGTTCATGGCGATGGCGAGCGTCTCGTGCGCCTCCTGGGAGATGGAGCCGTACGACATGGCGCCGGTGGAGAAGCGCTTGACGATCTCGGAGACCGGCTCGACCTCGTCCACGGGGATGGGGGCGCGGCCGGAGTCGAAGCCGAACAGGCCGCGCAGCGTCATCAGGCGCTCGGACTGCTCGTTCACCCGGTCGGTGTACTTCTTGAAGATGTCGAAGCGGCCGGAGCGGGTGGAGTGCTGAAGGCGGAAGACCGTCTCCGGGTCGAAGAGGTGCGGCTCGCCCTCGCGGCGCCACTGGTACTCGCCGCCGATGTCGAGCGTGCGGTGCGCGGGCGCGATGCCGCTGGCCGGGTACGCCTTGGCGTGCCGTGCGGCGACCTCCTTGGCGATGACGTCGATGCCGACGCCGCCGATCTTCGTGGTGGTGCCGTCGAAGTACTTCTCCACGAAGGCGTCGTCCAGGCCGACGGCCTCGAAGACCTGCGCGCCCCGGTAGGAGGCGACGGTGGAGATGCCCATCTTCGACATCACCTTCAGCACACCCTTGCCGAGGGCGTAGATGAGGTTGCGGATGGCCTGCTCGGGCTCCATGCCGGGCAGGAAGGTGCCCGCGCGGACCAGGTCCTCGACGGACTCCATCGCCAGGTACGGGTTGACCGCGGCGGCGCCGTAGCCGATCAGCAGGGCGACGTGGTGGACCTCGCGCACGTCACCGGCCTCGACGAGCAGGCCGACGTGGGTGCGCTCCTTGGTGCGGATCAGGTGGTGGTGGACCGCGGCGGTGAGCAGCAGCGACGGGATCGGGGCGTGCTCGGCGTCGGAGTGCCGGTCGGAGAGCACGATCAGCCGGGCGCCGTTGTCGATGGCGGCGTCCGCCTCGGCGCAGATCTCCTCGATGCGCGCGGCGAGCGAGTCGCCACCGCCGGAGACCCGGTACAGGCCGGAGAGGGTGGCGGCCTTGAAGCCGGGCATGTCGCCGTCGGCGTTGATGTGGATGAGCTTGGCCAGCTCGTCGTTGTCGATCACCGGGAAGGGCAGCACGACGGAACGGCAGGAGGCCGCAGTGGGGTCGAGCAGGTTGCCCTGGGGGCCCAGCGAGGAGCGCAGGGAGGTGACCAGCTCCTCGCGGATGGCGTCCAGCGGCGGGTTGGTGACCTGGGCGAAGAGCTGGGTGAAGTAGTCGAACAGCAGCCGGGGGCGCTCGGAGAGGGCCGCGATGGGGCTGTCGGTGCCCATGGAGCCGATGGGCTCGGCGCCCGCCTTGGCCATCGGGGCGAGGATGACCCGCAGCTCCTCCTCGGTGTAGCCGAAGGTCTGCTGGCGGCGGGCGACGGAGGCGTGGGTGTGCACGATGTGCTCGCGCTCGGGCAGGTCGCCCAGCTCGATCTCGCCGGCCTCCAGCCACTCGGCGTAGGGCTGCTCGGTGGCGAGGGACGCCTTGATCTCGTCGTCCTCGATGATGCGGCGCTCGGCGGTGTCCACGAGGAACATGCGGCCGGGCTGCAGGCGGCCCTTGCGGACGACCTTGGCGGGGTCGATGTCGAGGACGCCGACCTCGGAGCCGAGGACGACCAGGCCGTCGTCGGTGACCCAGTAGCGGCCGGGGCGCAGGCCGTTGCGGTCGAGCACGGCGCCGACCTGGGTGCCGTCGGTGAAGGTGACGCAGGCGGGGCCGTCCCAGGGCTCCATCATCGTGGAGTGGAACTGGTAGAAGGCCCGGCGGTCGGCGTCCTTCACGTTCATGGTGGCGTGGTTCTCCCACGCCTCCGGGATCATCATCAGCACCGCGTGGGGCAGCGAGCGCCCGCCGAGGTGGAGCAGTTCCAGCACTTCGTCGAAGGACGCCGAGTCGGAGGCGTCCGGCGTACAGACCGGGAAGGTGCGCGCGAGGTTGTTCTCGGTGCCGAACAGGTCCGAGGCGAGCTGGGACTCGCGGGCGCGCATCCAGTTGCGGTTGCCCTTGACGGTGTTGATCTCGCCGTTGTGGGCGACGAAGCGGTACGGGTGCGCCAGCGGCCACGACGGGAAGGTGTTCGTGGAGAAGCGGGAGTGCACCAGCGCGATCGCGGAGGCGAACCGGCGGTCGGACAGGTCCGGGAAGAACGGTTCGAGCTGGCCGGTGGTCAGCATGCCCTTGTACACGATCGTCCGGGCGGACAGGGACGGGAAGTAGACCCCGGCCTCCCGCTCGGCGCGCTTGCGCACCACGAACGCCTTGCGGTCGAGAGCGATGCCCTCGCTCGTGCCGTCGGCGACGAAGAGCTGGCGGAAGGCCGGCATGGTCGAGCGGGCGGTCGCGCCGAGCAGTTCGGGGGCGACCGGGACCTCGCGCCAGCCGAGGACGTCGAGGCCCTCCTCGGCGGCGATCGTCTCGATCCGTGAGACGACCTCGTCGGTGCCCGCCTCGGGCAGGAAGGCGATGCCGACGGCGTAGGAACCGGCGGCCGGCAGGTCGAATCCGGCCACCTCGCGGAAGAACGCGTCGGGCACCTGGGAGAGGATGCCGGCGCCGTCCCCGGAGTCGGGCTCGGAACCGGTCGCGCCGCGGTGTTCGAGATTGCGCAGTACGGTCAGCGCCTGCTCGACCAGCGCGTGGCTCGCCTCACCGGTGAGGGTGGCCACGAAGCCGACGCCGCAGGCATCGTGCTCGTCGCGGGGGTCGTACATGCCCTGCGCGGCAGGGCGGGCATCCATGAAGGACCAGGCGCGGTCGGTCACGGAATGCGGGGACGGCTGGCGCGTCGTACGCATCGGCTCTCCCGTCGTCGTCAATGGCGTGTGGCAGGTGCCGAGGGACGACGCTGGCCCTCTGCTGGTGCGAAATTTCGTGCAGGTTACATGATGGAACGCCTGTCGGGAACCGGATACTCCGTTCCACCATGCGGACGCCTCAGGGGGCGCGGCGGGGTGCCGTGGGGTACGGCGGGTGCCGCTCGGGGCGGCGGGGGAAAGCGGGGTTTCGCTGCGGTTTCGAGCGGGTCCTGCGACTGGGCCGGACGGGTGGTGACCGGTCGGACCCAGGGGGCGGAAGAGGCGTCGTCGCCCGTCCCGCGAGTACACCGCGGGCGCCGTTGCCCGCAGTGCTTACGGCTCATGCCCGACGGTCAAGCGCGCGAAACCCGCGAGTAACAATTATTTATGCGCGCCCCGGCATATGTCCAGGGTCTCTCAGCTCACAGCGGTGCCGAACAGGCTGCCGAGTGCGAAAGTGACCCCGGCGGCCGCGCCACCGAGCGCGAGCTGGCGCAGACCGCTGAACCACCAGCTGCGGGCGGTCACCCGCGCCACCACCGCGCCGCAGCCGAAGAGTCCGGCGAGCGCCAGCAGCACGGCGGGCCACAGCGCGGTCGCGCCCAGCAGGTAGGGCAGGACGGGCAGCAGGGCGCCCAGCGCGAAGGAGCCGAAGGAGGAGACGGCGGCGGTCAGCGGGGAGGGCAGGTCGTCGGGGTCGACGCCCAGCTCCTCGCGGGCGTGTATCTCCAGGGCCTGCTCGGGGTCCTTCGAGAGCTGCCGGGCCACCTCGCGGGCGAGGCCGGGCTCGACACCGCGGGAGACGTACAGCGCGGCCAGCTCATCCTGCTCGGCCTGCGGGTGCCTGCGCAGCTCACGGCGCTCGACGTCCAGCTCGGCCTGGACGAGTTCGGCCTGCGAGGCGACGGAGGTGTACTCGCCGGCCGCCATCGAGAAGGCGCCGGCCGCGAGTCCGGCGAGGCCGGTGATCACGATCGTCTGATGACCCACCGAACCGCCCGCGACGCCGGTCATCAGGGCGAGATTGGAGACCAGGCCGTCCATCGCACCGAAGACGGCGGGACGCAGCCAGCCGCCGTTGACGTCGCGGTGCGTGTGGTTGTCGCGGTGCGCCTCGTGCAGCGCGGCCCCGGTCTCGATGACGGCCATGAGGACCCCCGGTAAGCTGAGCCAAAGCTAACTTTGGACTGGTTCTATTTTTCGAACGACCATTAACCTACGTCGATTCCCGCTCCGCCGCCAGCAAGGGCAGGCTGAGCTAACCTCCGGCGTCGTCGCAGCTCAGGCAGCCGGGGCGGGGATTTCCCGGTACCGAGCGGGTGATGGCGGCGGCCCGGAGGCTAGGGCACCGCCCCTCGGGTGGGACACATCCGCAAAGGGCCACGCGGTCCTGGCGAAGGAGGGTCCCGCCCATGGCATCGAACGCACCCGCTTCCCCACTGCCCGCCCCCGCCGGACCCGGACGCCGCGAGCGGGCGCGCGGCGCACTGCTCGGCCTGGCCGTGGGCGACGCGCTGGGCGCCCCCGCCGAGAACCTGAAGCCCTCCGAGATCCGCGCCCGCTGGGGCCGCATCACCGGATACGTCACCGACCGGCCGTGCGGCACGGACGACACCGAGTACGCGATCTTCTCCGGGCTGCTGCTCGCCCGGCACGGCTCCGCGCTCACCCCGGCCCATGTCGAGGCGGCCTGGCACCAGTGGATCGCCGACCGGGCCGAGGGTCCCTTCCGGGGCGCGGGGTTCAGCGAGCGGGGCACGCTGGAGAACCTGCGCCGGGGGCTGGCGGCGCCCATCTCGGCCCAGCACCGGCATGCCTGGAGCGACGGGCTGGCGATGCGGGCGGCGCCGTTCGGGGTGTTCGCGGCGGGGCGGCCCTCGGAGGCGGCCCGGCTGGTCGCCATCGACGGCTCGGTCAGCCACGAGGGCGAGGGCATCTACGGCGGCCAGGCGGTCGCGGCCGGGGTGGCCGCCGCGATGGCGGGCGCGGAACCGGCCGTGGTGATCGCCGCCGCGCTCGCCGTCGTACCGGACGACTCCTGGACCGCCCGCTCGCTGCGCCGGGCGGTCGCCGTCGCGCACCGGGGCGAGCGCGCGGTCCGTACGGCGGTGGTCATCGGCGGCTATCCCTGGACCGACCTGGCCCCCGAGGCGGTCGCCCTCGCCTTCGGCGCGTACGCGGCGGCCGACGGGGACCTCCGGGAAGCGGTGCTGACGGCCGTCAACATGGGCCGGGACGCCGACACCACGGCGGCCGTCGCGGGCGCCCTGGCCGGGGCGACCAACGGGGTCGCCGCCATCCCCGGTATGTGGGCCGCCGCCATTGGCCCGGCACGTGGCAGGTGTCTGCCCGCCATGGCGGGCCACCACATCCTGGATGTGGCCGAGCTGCTGACCCCGGAGGAGGGCGGCAAGTGGGGCGAGGGGGTGGTGCCGCCGGAGCTGTTGCCGGAGGGGCTGCGGCCGGCCGTGGAGCCGCCGCTCACCCTGGTGGGCAGCGTGGTGGAGACACCGTTCCCCCGCGCGGCGGCCGTGCGGGACGCGGACACGGAGGACGGGTCGTGACCCGGCGGATCGAGGGGCTGCTGCTGGGGCTCGCCGCCGGGGACGCGGCGGGCTGGCCCGCCGCCCGGCACCGGGCGGCCCGGATGCCGGAGTGGACGCGGCGGCTCACCCGCGAGCTGGACACCTTCGCCGAGCAGAACGCCACCACCACGCTGCCGGTGCCCATCGCGCTGAACCAGCCCCCGGAGCCGCTCCGCCTCGGCCCCTCCGACGACGCGGAGTGGGCGGCGTTCGCCGCGGAGGCCGTCCTGCGGGCCGGGGACGACGTGCTCGGCGACCTCAGCCGGGACCGCCGGATACGCGCCGCCATCGACCTGACCT